>CALRXG020000018.1:0-28976 GCA_943372075.1 Bordetella parapertussis
CATCCATGGCATCGTGCCGGGTCCGCAGGTGATGCAGAAGCAGCCCGACCTGGTCTGGGGCATGATCGCCTCGATGTGGATCGGCAATCTGATGCTGATCATCATCAACCTGCCGCTGGTCGGAATCTGGGTCCGACTGCTGCGCGTGCCGTACCGGCTGATGTTCCCCTCGATCGTGGTGTTCTGCGCGATCGGCATCTATTCGGTGAACAACGCGCCGGTCGACGTCGTCCTCGCAGGCGCGTTCGGCCTGGTCGGCTACTGGCTGATCAAGCACGATTTCGAGCCGGCGCCACTGCTACTCGGCATGGTGCTCGGTCCGCTGATGGAAGAGAACCTGCGCCGCGCACTCCTGATCTCGCGCGGCGACTGGAGCGTGTTCGTCTCGCGGCCGCTGTCGGCGGTGCTGCTGGCGATCGCGGCGGGTCTTCTGGTGCTTGCCGTGCTGCCGGCTCTGCGTGCGAAGCGCGACGAGGTGTTCGTGGAGTCCGAGGGCTGAGCACACTGCAGCGCCTGCGTCCGCGCGCCGCAGGCGGAAGTCGAATCGACACTCGATGTCGTCTCGTGAAATGAAAATGCCGGCCGATTTGGCCGGCATTTTTATTGGTCAAACGTTCCCGGGAGGAATTGAGATGATGTCCATTCGCTCGCTTGCGGGCGCATGCCTTTCGGCATTTGCCGCGTTGAGTGCATTCGCCGTACCAGCGTCCGCGCAAAACTACCCGACCCGCACCATCACCATGATCGTGCCGTTCGCGGCCGGCGGTCCGACCGACGTCATCTCGCGTATCGTCACCGCGCACATGGCGCAGACGCTCGGCCAGAGCATCGTCATCGAGAACGTGGTCGGCGCAGGCGGCACCACCGCCACCACGCGCGCTGCACGCGCCGCCAATGACGGCTACACGCTGGTCACCGGACACATGGGCACGCACGCAGCCTCCGTGCCGCTCTATCCGAAGCTTGCCTATCATCCCGAGAAGGATTTCGAGCCCGTCGCGCTGCTCGCGGGCACGCCGATCCTGATCCTCGCCCGCAAGGATTTCCCGCCGAAGGATCTGAAGGAGTTCATCGCCTACGTGAAGGCCAATGCCGACAAGGTCAACGCCGCGCATGCCGGCATCGGCTCGGTCTCGCACGCCTCCTGCGAACTGCTGAACTCGATCCTCGACATCAAGCCGGTCGGCGTGCCCTTCAATGGCACCGGCCCCGCGATGAACGCGCTGGTCGCCGGACAGGTCGATTACATGTGCGACCAGATCGTCAACGCGGTGCCGCAGATCAACGCCGGCACCATCAAGGCCTATGCGGTCGCGACCCCCGAGCGCAATCCGTCGCTGCCGAATGTCCCGACCACGACCGAAGCCGGGCTGCCGGCCTTCCAGGCCCAGGCCTGGAACGCGATCTTCGCGCCGAAGGGAACTTCGCCCGCCATCATCGCCACGCTGAATGCTGCGGCCATCAAGGCGCTCGACGACGACAACGTCCGCAAGCGCTTGCTCGAGCTCGGCAGCGTGATCCCGGCGCCCGCCAACCGCACCCCGGAGGCGCTGGCGACCCTCGTCAAGAACGAGATCGCGAAATGGACGCCGGTGCTGAAGCCGGCAACTTAGTCCAAAGCGATCAAGCGGATAGGGCAGGGATTGCAGGGGCGGGACGCGAGTTCCGCCCCTTGTCGTTTGCCGAAGGCGTTGTCATTTTTCGGGGTATAATCGGTCAGTTCAGCCGAATCAGCGTGCCGACCGGCGGCCCTGGCCGCTACATTCGCCGTTCTCTCGAAGCCCCGAAAAGACCGCCAAGAACCAGTTATGAACCAGTATCACGACCTGCTCGAACGCATCCTCGCCGATGGCGCCGAGAAGCACGACCGCACCGGCACCGGCACGCTGTCGATCTTCGGCCACCAGATGCGCTTTAATCTCTCGGCCGGGTTCCCGATGCTGACCACCAAGCGGCTGCCGCTGAAGGCGATCGTGCACGAGCTGCTCTGGTTCCTCGCCGGCGACACCAACATCAAATATCTCAACGACAACGGCGTCACGATCTGGGACGAATGGGCCGACGCCAATGGCGACCTCGGCCCGGTCTATGGCTCGCAATGGCGCTCGTGGCCCGCGCCCGATGGCCGCAGCATCGACCAGATCACGAATGTCGTCGAGATGATCAAGCGCAATCCGGACTCGCGGCGGCTGATCGTCAGCGCCTGGAATCCGGCCGAGGTGGACAAGATGGCGCTGCCGCCATGCCACTGCCTGTTCCAGTTCTATGTCGCCAACGGAAAATTGTCCTGCCAGCTCTATCAACGCTCCGCCGACGTCTTCCTCGGCGTGCCCTTCAACATCGCCTCCTATGCGCTGCTGACCATGATGGTCGCGCAGGTGACCGGGCTGAAGCCCGGCGATTTCGTCCACTCGCTCGGCGATGCACACCTCTATTCGAACCACCTCGAGCAGGCGCGCCTGCAACTGACGCGGCCGACGCGGCCGTTGCCGACGATGGCGATCAATCCCGATGTGAAGGACATCTTCGCGTTCCGCTACGAGGACTTCAAACTCGAAGGCTACGATCCGCATCCGCACATCAAGGCCGAAGTCGCGGTCTGATGTCGCTGTTGATCCGCCGCGCGCGGCCCGATGAGGCCGGACTGGTGTTCTCGCTGGTCCGCGAGCTTGCCGAGTATGAGAAGCTGCTGCACGAGGTCCAGGCCAGCGAGGCCGATATCGCCGAGGCGCTGTTCGGCGCCAACCCGCGGCTCTATTGCGACATCGCGGAATGGGACGGCGAGCCGGCCGGCTTCGCGGTCTGGTTCGTGAATTTCTCCACCTTCGCCGGCCGCCACGGCATCTACCTCGAGGACCTCTTCGTGCGGCCGGCGCTGCGCGGCAAGGGCATCGGCAAGGCGCTGCTGGTGCATCTGGCGAAGCAATGCCTCGCCAATGGCTGGTCGCGCCTGCAATGGGCGGTGCTCGACTGGAACGCGCCGTCGATCGCATTCTACAAGTCGCTCGGCGCCGAGCTGATGGACGAATGGACGATCTGTCGCGTGTCCGGTCCTGCGCTGTCGGCGCTCGCGGAAGGGACGCGCTGATGGAGATCGTGCTCCTCGTTGCAGTCGCCGAGAACGGCGTGATCGGAAAGGGCAACACAATTCCGTGGCGGCTGAAATCCGATCAGCAGCGCCTCAAGGCGATGACGCTGAACAAGCCGATCGTGATGGGGCGCAAGACCTTCGAGTCGCTGCGCAGGCCGCTGCCGGGGCGCACCAACATCGTGGTGACGCGCGATCCGAGCTATCGTGCGCGCGGCGCCATCGTCACGACCTCGTTCGAGAACGCCCGCGCAATTGCGCTTGGTGACGCGCTGCGGCGTTTCGCCACTGAAATTGCCATTATCGGTGGCGCGGAAATCTATGCGCAATGGATGGGCAAGGCCGATCGCCTGGAGATCACCGAGGTCCATGCCCGGCCGGACGGCGATACACGGTTCGAAATGATTGATGCAGAGCAGTGGGAAGAGGTCGCGCGCGTGCGAAATCCGGCAGGTCCGGACGACAGCGTCGACTTCTCCTATGTGACATATCGTCGGCGCCGCCGCGGTTAACCAATGTTTGCATTGACAATTATGCCCCGGCGCATAGCTCGTCCGACCAGGAAGCTTGCGTTGTAAGGGCCCTAGCGGTCCCCTATAACCGGGCCGGACATTCGAGCCCGGGCGTCCCGTCCGGACTTGCCGAGGAGATGTTTGATGCCGTGGAAAAATCAAGGCGGGGGGCCATGGGGCTCGGGTCCGAAAGGGCCATGGGGCACGGGTCCGCAGTCAGCCGGGCCGAGGCCGCCGGATCTTGAGGATCTGCTGCGGCGCGGCCAGGACCGCCTGCAGCAGTGGCTGCCCGGCGGGCATTTCAGCGGCATGGGTATCGCGCTGGTCGTGGTCGCCGCGCTGGCGATCTGGTTTGCGACCGGAATCTTCCGTGTCCAGTCCGAAGAGCTCGGCGTCGTGATGCGCTTCGGCAAATATGATCGCGATGCGCAGCCTGGCCTGCGCTATCACCTGCCGTATCCGATCGAGACGGTGCTGCTGCCGAAGGCGCTGCGCGTGAACACGATCTCGATCGGCATGACCCTGATCGACGATCCCGCCCGCCGCGGCCGCACCATGCGCGACGTGCCGGAAGAGAGCCTGATGCTGACCGGCGACGAGAACATCGTCGACGTCGACTTCACCGTGTTGTGGCGGATCAAGCAGGGCGGCGCCGGTGCCTATCTGTTCAACATCCAGAATCCCGAAGGCACCGTGAAGGCGGTCGCCGAAAGCGCGATGCGCGAGGTGATCGGCCGCTCGCAGATCCAGCCGATCCTGACCGGGGCGCGCAACGTCACCGAGCAGAGCGTGCAGGAGCTGATGCAGAAGACGCTGGATTCCTACAATGCCGGCATCCAGATCACGCAGGTGCAGATGCAGAAGGTCGACCCGCCGGCGCAGGTGATCGACGCGTTCCGCGACGTGCAGGCGGCGCGCGCCGACCTCGAGCGCAAGCAGAACGAGGCGCAGACCTACGCCAACCGGATCGTGCCGGAAGCGCGCGGTCGTGCGGCGCAGATCCAGCAGGCCGCCGAAGGCTACAAGGAGCAGGCGGTCGCCGAGGCGAGGGGCCAGAGCGCGCGCTTCCTCAAGGTCTATGAAGAGTACAAGAAGGCACCCGACGTGACGCGCGAGCGAATCTATCTGGAGACCATGGAGCGCGTGCTCGGTGGCTCCGAGAAGCTGGTTTATGACGGCGGCCAGGGCCAGAACATCGTGCCTTACCTGCCGTTGGGCGAACTGACTCCGCGGCGTCCGCCCGCGGCACCGGCCACGACCGGCCAGCAGGGAGCCACCCGATGAGGTCCCCTGTCACCGGTATCGTGTCCCTGATCATCCTCTTCATCGCTCTCGCGGTCGGCTACAGCTCGATCTTCACCGTGCAGCAGACCGAGCAGACCATCGTCTTGCGGTTCGGCGAGCCGGTCGATGTCGTCACCGATCCCGGCCTGCACTTCAAGGCGCCGTGGAATTCCGTGATCAATGTCGACAAGCGCATCCTCGATCTGGAAAACCCGTCGCAGGAAGTGATCGCCGCGGACCAGAAGCGGCTCGTGGTCGACGCCTTCGCGCGCTATCGCATCAAGAATGCGCTGCGCTACTACACCAGCGTCGGCTCGATCCAGGCTGCCAATCTGCAGCTGACCACGCTGCTGAACGCGGCGCTGCGCCGCGTGCTCGGCGAGGTCAACTTCATCACCGTGGTGCGTGACGACCGCGAGAAGCTGATGTCGCGGATTCGCGAGCAGCTCGACAAGGAGGCCGACGGCTACGGCATTCAGGTCGTCGACGTCAGGATCCGCCGTGCCGACCTGCCGGAGCAGAACAGCCAGGCGGTCTACAACCGGATGAAGACCGAGCGCGAGCGCGAGGCGGCCGAGTTCCGCGCGCAGGGCGACCAGAAGGCACTGGAGATCCGTTCCAAGGCCGATCGCGAAGCGACCGTGATCGTCGCCGAGGCGAACTCCGCCGCGGATCAGACCCGTGGCGCCGGCGATGCCGAGCGCAACCGCCTGTTCGCCGAGGCCTATGGCCAGGACAAGGACTTCTTCGCGTTCTATCGCTCGATGTCGGCTTACGAGAACGGCCTGAAGTCCAGCGACACGCGTTTCCTGTTGCGGCCGGACTCGGAATTCTTCAAATACTTCGGCAGTGCGAACGGCAGGCCGGCCGAGGCGGCCGCCGCGCCTAAGCAGTAACATGACGACACGGCGGCGAGGCGGACGACGCCTTGCCGCCGCCCAACAACAACAAATTGCGAGCGGGAGGCTGCGATCCGATGAGGTCAATAGCGTTCGGCGACTTCCTCATCGGGTTGGGAATCCTGTTCGTGCTCGAAGGCATCCTGTTCGCGGCAAGCCCCGCCTGGATGCGCCGGGCGATGAAGAGCGCGCTGGCGACGCCCGACAATATCCTGCGCGTCGTCGGGATCGGCTCGGCGGTCGCCGGCCTGATCATGATCTGGCTGGTGCGGCGCTGAGCATTGCTTGTTCCAAGCGCACGAGATCGCGCCGGAATGAACATAATCGTGAGCCATTCGCCGCCGGTTTTTCGCCGAAATGCCGGGCTGAGATGCTTGCGCCATATGCCCGTTCGGGCGCACTCTGCGATCACGGGCGCACACCTGCGACCACGGGCGCACACTTGCGACCAGCTCATTTGAACCCGTTGCCTGGAGAATTTCCGACATGACCGCTGCCAGACCAGCCCTGGGCCGCCGCCTCCGCATGATGGGAGCCGCGATCTCGATCGGTGCTGCGAGCATGCTGAGCTCCGTGCCGGCGTTCGCGCGCGGTCCCGAGGGCATCGCCGACATCGCCGAGAAGGTGATCGATGCCGTCGTCAACATCTCGACCTCGCAGACGATCGAGGCCAACAAGGGCGGTGGCGCCATGCCGCAACTGCCCCCGGGCTCGCCGTTCGAGGAGTTCTTCGACGACTTCTTCAAGAACCGTCGCGGACCGGGCGGCAAGGGCGGCGACAAGAACGGCGAGTTCCAGCCGCGCAAGACCAACTCGCTCGGCTCGGGCTTCATCGTCGACACCTCGGGCATCGTGGTCACCAACAATCACGTCATCGCCGACGCCGACGAAATCAACGTCATCCTCAACGACGGCACCAAGATCAAGGCCGAGCTGGTCGGCGTCGACAAGAAGACCGACCTTGCGGTGCTGAAGTTCAAGCCGCCGAAGCCGCTCACCGCGGTGAAGTTCGGCGACAGCGACAAGATCCGTCTCGGCGACTGGGTGGTCGCGATCGGCAACCCGTTCAGCCTCGGCGGTACCGTGACCGCGGGCATCGTCTCGGCCAAGAACCGCGACATCAGCCAGGGCCCGTATGACAGCTACATCCAGACCGACGCCGCGATCAATCGCGGCAATTCCGGCGGTCCGCTGTTCAACCTCGATGGCGAGGTGATCGGCGTCAACACCCTGATCATCTCGCCGACCGGCGGTTCGATCGGCCTCGGCTTCGCGGTGCCGTCGAAGACGGTTGCCGGCGTCGTTGACCAGTTGCAGAAGTATGGCGAGCTGCGCCGTGGCTGGCTCGGCGTACGCATCCAGGCGGTCACCGACGAGATCGCCGACAGCCTGAACATCAAGCCGGCGCGCGGCGCCCTGGTCGCCGGCGTCGACGACAAGGGACCGGCGAAACCGGCGGGCATCGAGCCCGGCGACGTCGTCGTCAAGTTCGACGGCAAGGACGTCAAGGACCCGAAGGATCTGTCGCGCGTCGTCGCCGACACCGCGGTCGGCAAGGAAGTCGACGTCGTCGTCATCCGCAAGGGCAATGAGGAGACCCGCAAGGTCACGCTCGGCCGGCTCGAGGACAACGACAAGGTCCTGGCCAACGCCAAGCCGAAGGACGACACTGCCGAGAAGCCGGTGACCCAGAAGGCGCTCGGCCTTGACCTCGCGGCGCTGAGCAAGGACCTGCGCACCAAATACAAGATCAAGGACAGCGTGAAGGGCGTCGTCGTCACCGGCGTCGATGGCAACTCCGATGCGGCCGAGAAGCGGCTGTCGGCCGGCGACGTCATCGTGGAGGTGGCGCAGGAAGCAGTGTCGAATGCTGGCGACATCAAGAAGCGGATCGACCAGTTGAAGAAGGACGGCAAGAAATCCGTGCTGCTGCTGGTCTCCAACGGCGACGGCGAACTGCGGTTTGTGGCGCTCGGCGTGCAGTAAGGCGCGCTGACGCTTCACCCACAACTGTCATCCCCCGCGAAAGCGGGGGATCCAGTACGCCGCGGTCCCTCGATCATCCTCCGGCGTCTCTGCAATACTGGGTCCCCCGCTTTCGCGGGGGACGACAGGCTACGTGAATCTCACTTGTCGACGAACTCGTCCCGCCGATAGCCCTGCGCATATAGCAGCGCGGTGAGGTCGCCGTGGTCGATCCGGACCGCGGCGGCGGCCGCAACCGCCGGCTTGGCGCGATAGGCGACCCCGAGCCCGGCGGCCTGGATCATGCCGAGATCGTTAGCCCCGTCACCCACCACCAGCGTGTCGATATCGTCGAGGTCGAAGGATTCGGTGAGTTCGATCAGGGTGGCGAGCTTGGTCGCGCGGCCGAGGATCGGCTCGATCACTTCACCAGTCAGCTTGCCATTCTCGACCTGCAACTGGTTGGCGCGGTTCTCCTGGAAACCAATCTTCGCCGCGACCACATTGGTGAACAGCGTGAAGCCGCCCGAGATCAGGCAGGTATAGGCGCCATGCGCGCGCATCGTCATCACCACGTTGCGGCCGCCCGGCGTCAGCGTGATGCGCTTCTCCAGTACCTCGTCGACCACGCTGACCGGCAGGCCCTTGAGCAGCGCCACGCGTTCGCGCAGCGCCGATTCGAACTCGATCTCGCCGCGCATCGCACGCTCGGTGATATCAGCGACACGGGCCTTCAGCCCGGCGAAATCGGCGAGCTCGTCGATGCACTCCTGGCCAATCATGGTGGAATCCATGTCGGCCAGAAAAAGCTTCTTGCGCCGGCCGATCCGAGGCTGCACGACAATGTCGATCGGCAGGTCGCCGCGGGCGTGGCGCAGCTGGAGCTCGATCGCCTTGATGTCGTCCCGGCTGGCGTTCTCGCGCTCGAAGGGAATGTCGACGGCGACCTCGTTGAACAGCCACTGCGCCGCGCCGGGTGAGGGCAGCGCGGCCCGCGCCCCGTCGACGATGGTGGAGTCGAGCGCGGGGCTTGCAGGATTGCAGATCAGCGTGGCAACGAGGGACATGCAGGCGCATTCGGAATTGTTGGACAAGGCAGTGCTTATCGCAGGGCCGACCGCCAGCGGCAAGTCGGCCCTGGCGCTCGAACTCGCGCAGCGCACCGGCGGGGTCGTGATCAACACCGATTCCATGCAGGTCTATCGTGACCTCAGGATCATCACCGCACGGCCGAGCGCCGGCGAGGAGGCGCTGGTTCCGCACCGGCTCTACGGCCATGTCGACGCCGGCGTGAATTTCTCCGCCGGTGCCTGGGTCGCCGATGCGGCAGACGTGCTCGGCGAGGCCCGTGCGCAGGGAAGGTTGCCGATCTTCATCGGCGGCTCCGGCCTCTATTTCAAGGCACTCACGCGCGGCCTGTCGGCGGTGCCGCCGATCCCCGCGGATGTGCGCGACGCCGTCCGCGCACGGCTCGAACGGCACGGCGTCGAGGCCATGCATGCCGAGCTTGCAGCGCGCGATCCGGTGTCGGCCGAACGGCTGAAGCCGCGCGACCGCACCCGGATCGCGCGGGCGCTCGAGGTCGTCGAGGCCACCGGCCGTCCGCTGCCGGACTGGCACCGCGACGGCCTGCCGCCGCTGCTGCCGCCCGGCGCATTCCACGCGCTGTTTCTCGCGCCCGAGCGGGAGAGGCTCTATGCGCGGATCGACGCGCGGTTTGGCACGATGCTCGACGCTGGCGCGCTTGACGAGGTCGCCGCGCTGGCGGCGCGCGGGCTCGATCCCCTGCTGCCGGCCATGAAAGCCCATGGCGTGCCGGGGCTGATCCGCCATCTGAAGGGGGAGCTCACGCGCCAGGAGGCCGCCGAGATCGGCCGTGCCGACACCCGCCACTACGCCAAGCGCCAGTTCACCTGGTTTCGCCACCAGCTTCCGGAGTTCGACTGGGTCGAGCCCGAGGCGGCGAAGGCGTGGCTGGAGAGCCGTGTCCCGTAGCCCTGGCGCCCGGACGAGCCCCGCGTAATCCGGGTGGCGTTCGTGCCGGAGAAGCGTGCCTCCGCGCCAGCGCGACGCTCCAGGGCGCGACACGCCCGTCTGCCATGCGCGTTGCGCCGCGCAAAAACACTCGCCGAACGGTTGGAACCCCGGTAGACTTCAAATATCGCGAAAATGCTTGCCTTGCCTTGACATTCGGGCTTTGGCGGCTATGTTCGCGCAACCTTTGGGAAGACTGGGTCGTCTCGTGCGCAACATTATTACCAAACTTCTTATCGCCGTCGTACCCAGGCACACCGCCGGGGATGGCTAGCTGCCATCCAAATACGGGCGGTGTGCATGGGGCCTCAGGGGCCCCTTTTTATTGCCCGAAGCAGAACTGACCGAGAACTGACAAAAGCCGCGCAAAAACAAGCGCATCCGGAGCGAACCATGACCGACAAGAGCCACGATCCCAATCAGATGACCGGCGCCGCGATGATCGTGCGCGCGCTCATCGATCACGGCGTGCAGCATGTCTTCGGCTATCCCGGCGGTGCGGTGCTTCCGATTTACGACGAGATTTTCCAGCAGAGCGAGGTCGAGCACATCCTGGTCCGCCACGAGCAGGGCGCAGGCCATGCCGCCGAGGGCTATGCGCGCTCGACCGGCAAGCCCGGCGTGGTGCTGGTGACGTCGGGTCCCGGCGCCACCAACATGGTGACGCCGCTGACCGACGCGCTGATGGATTCGATCCCGCTGGTCTGCATCACCGGCCAGGTGCCGACCCACCTGATCGGCAACGACGCCTTCCAGGAGTGCGACACGGTCGGCATCACGCGGCCAGCCACCAAGCACAACTGGCTGGTGCGCGACGTCAACGACCTCGCCAGGGTGCTGCACGAGGCGTTCTATGTCGCCACCACCGGCCGGCCCGGCCCGGTCGTGGTCGACGTGCCGAAGGACGTGCAGTTCGCGACCGGCACCTATCATCCGCCGCGCAAATCGGACGTGCACATCTCCTACACGCCGCGCGTGAAGGGCGACGCGACCCAGATCCGCAAGGCGGTGGCGCTGCTCGCCAACGCCAAGCGTCCGGTGATCTATTCCGGCGGCGGCGTGATCAACTCCGGCCCGGAGGCCTCGCAGCTGCTGCGCCAGCTGGTGGAGGCGACCGGCTTCCCGATCACCTCGACTCTGATGGGATTGGGCGCCTATCCGGCGTCCGGTCCGAACTGGCTCGGCATGCTCGGCATGCACGGCACCTACGAGGCCAACATGACGATGCATGATTGCGACGTCATGCTGTGCGTCGGCGCGCGCTTCGACGACCGCATCACCGGCCGTACCGACGCGTTCTCGCCGGGCTCGAAGAAGATCCACATCGACATCGATCCGTCCTCGATCAACAAGAACATTCGCGTCGATGTGCCGATCATCGGCGACTGTGCCAACGTGCTCGGCGACCTCTTGCAGGTGTTCAAGGCGGAGGCGAAGAAGCCCGACATCAAGACGTGGTGGCAGCAGATCGCACAATGGCGCGCGCGCAACTCACTGTCGTATCGCAAGAACAACGATATCATCCTGCCGCAATACGCGATCCAGCGCCTGTTCGAGCTGACCCGCGGCAAGGACACCTACATCACGACCGAAGTCGGTCAGCACCAGATGTGGGCCGCGCAGTTCTTCGGCTTCGAGGAGCCGCATCGCTGGATGACCTCGGGCGGTCTCGGCACCATGGGGTACGGCCTGCCGGCCGCGGTCGGCGTGCAGGTGGCGCACCCGGACAGCCTGGTGATCGACATCGCGGGCGATGCCTCGGTGCAGATGACGATCCAGGAGATGTCGACGGCGGTTCAGTTCGAGCTGCCGATCAAGATCTTCATCTTGAACAACCAGTACATGGGCATGGTGCGGCAGTGGCAGCAGCTGCTGCACGGCAACCGCCTGTCGCATTCCTACTCCGAGGCGCTGCCGGACTTCGTCAAGCTCGCCGATGCCTATGGCTGCGTCGGCCTGCAGGCGCATAAGCCCGCCGATCTCGACGGCGCGATCAAGGAGATGATCTCGATCAAGCGCCCGGTGCTGTTCGACTGCCGCGTCGCCGCGCTGGAAAACTGCTTCCCGATGATCCCGTCGGGCAAGGCGCACAACGAGATGCTGCTGCCGGAAGAGGCGACCGACGAGGCCACCGCCAAGGCCTTCTCCGGCGGCAAGGCGCTGGTGTGATGATGCGCGACACAAATTCCGCTGTCATCGCCCGGCTTGACCGGGCGATCCAGTACGCCGCGTCGTCTCGATTGCTCTCGGGCGTCTCTGGAATACTGGATCCCCGCTTTCGCGGGAATGACGAGAGAGAGTAGGCGACAGGGAACCAAGATGTTCGACTTGAACGAGCTCGAGCGCGCGCACAGGATCGTCGGCACCGCGGTGCCGGCGACGCCGGCGTATGCCTGGCCGTTGCTCGCCGAGCGGCTCGGCACCGCGGTCGTGGTCAAGCATGAGAACCACACGCCGATCGGCGCCTTCAAGGTCCGCGGCGGGCTGGTCTATCTCGATCGCCTGAAGCGCGAACGGCCCGATGTGCCCGGCATCATCTCGGCGACGCGGGGCAATCACGGCCAGAGCCTGGCCTTTGCCGCGGGCCGCCATGGCGTGCGGGCGGTGATCTACGTACCGCGCGGCAACTCGGTCGAGAAGAACCGCGCGATGCGGACCTTCGGCGCCGAGCTGGTCGAGCATGGCGAGGATTTCCAGGCCGCGCGGGAAGAAGCCGAGCGCCGCGCGCAGTTCGACGGGCTGCACATGGTGCCGTCGTTCCACACCGACCTGGTGCTGGGCGTCGCGACCTACGCGCTCGAACTGTTCCGCTCGGCGCCTGATCTCGACATCCTCTATGTGCCGATCGGGCAGGGCTCCGGCATCTCCGGCTGCATCATGGCGCGCGACCTGCTCGGCCTGAAGACCGAGATCGTCGGCGTGCAGTCGACCGAAGCGCCATCCTACGCGCTGTCGTTCGCCGCCGGAACGATCGTGACCACCGAGACCAGCAACACCCGCGCCGACGGCATGGCGACGCGGATTCCGGACGCGGACGCGTTCGCCCTGATCCGCAAGGGCGCCTCGCGCATCGTGCAGGTCACCGATGACGAGATCGGCCAGGCGATCCGCGCCTACTGGACCGACACCCACAATCTCGCCGAAGGCGCGGGTGCCGCGGCACTCGCGGCCGCGCTGCAGGAAAAGAGCAAGCTCGCCGGCAAGCGGGTCGGCCTGATCCTGAGCGGCGGCAATATCGATTTCGATCTGTTCCGGACCTGGATCGGAACGGATGCTGCACCGGCCGCCCAACGGGCGGTGGCGTGAAAAGAATGTAAGGGGACGACCATGAACCAGCCCGCATCCGCCTATTTCCTCGAAGAGCGTCACGATCCGAACGAGACGCATACGCTGTCCGTCCTCGTGCAGAACGAGCCCGGCGTGCTCGCGCGCGTGATCGGCCTGTTCTCCGGCCGCGGCTACAACATCGAGAGTCTCACCGTGTCGGAGACCGAGAACCAGAAGCATCTCTCGCGGATCACGATCGTCACCACGGGCACGCCGATGGTGATCCAGCAGATCAAGCATCAGCTCGACCGCATGATCCCGGTCTACCGCGTCGTCGACATGACGCTGACCGGGAGCTCGATCGAGCGCGAGCTTGCGATGGTCAAGGTGCGCGGCGGTGGCGATCACCGCGTCGAGGCGCTGCGGCTGGCGGATGCGTTCCGCGCCCGGGTGATCGACGCCACGACCGAGAGCTTTGTGTTCGAGATCACGGGCAATTCGTCCAAGATCAGTCAGTTCATCGACCTGATGCGCCCGCTGGGCCTGGTCGAGGTGTCACGAACCGGGGTGGCCGCGATCACGCGTGGGCCGGAAGGGATGTGAGTCATGTTGGCGCGCGACTGGTACTACACGCAACGGCGGCAGGTCGGTCTCGATACCGCGGTCGCTTCGATCTATGACGTCAGCGAGGATAGCGACGCCCGCGCGCGTCAGGCGCTGACCATGCTCGGCGTCAAGCCGGGCTGGCGGATCGCCGATATCGGTTGCGGCAACGGCGTGCTGGCGACCGAGGCGGCGCTGATGGGCGCCGAGGTCGATGCCATCGACATCTCGCCGGCGATGCTCGGGCTCGCCGAGATCTATGCGCGTGACCGCAAGGCGCGGATCCGGACCCAGCCCGCGGGCCTGCTGTCCTTTGCCTATCAGCCGAACTCCTACGATCTCATCGTCAGCGAGTTCACGCTGCACCATCTGCCCGACTTCTGGAAGGCGGTGGCATTGTCGCGCATCTTCAACGCGCTGAAGCCCGGCGCGAACTTCTACCTGCGCGACATGGTGTTCGTCAGCATGCCCGACGGCGTCGATCGCGATGTCGAGGGCTGGGCCGATTTCTCGATCAAGAATCACGATTTCGAGCGCGAAAGCGTGATGACCCATATGCGCGACGAATACTCGACCTTCGGCTGGGTGATGGAGCGCATGCTGACCGAGACCGGCTTCACCCTGGTCGCCGCCGACTATCACGCGCCGCTGCACGGCACCTATCTGCTGCGCAAACCGACGCCGGACCAGCAAATCTAGCGCATGAGCCGGAAAGTGAGAACCGGTTTTCCCACGCGACAAACGCCAGTGTTTGCGCGGAGATCATGCGCAAATAAAGAGCTCCGACCGACGTAGCGAAACGGAAGCAGAAGAAGAACAACAATGAAGCCGGCTGATGTTGGCATCGCCGTCATGGTCGCGGTGATCTGGGGGCTTGCGTTCGTCGCGAGCCGGATCGCGCTCAATGAGTTCTCGCCGGAGCTCATGACGACGCTGCGCTTCGCCATCGCCGCGCTGCCGTGCCTGTTCGTGCGCAAGCCCGGCGTCTCCTGGCCGCTGCTGATCGCGATCAGCTCCACGCTGTTCCTCGGCCAGTTCCTGGCGCAGGCATTCGCGATCGCGCATGGCGTTCCGGTCGGCCTCTCCAGCGTGATCGTGCAGAGCCAGGCCTTGTTCACGATCGGCTTCGCCGCGCTGATCTTCGGCGAGCTGCCGACCCGAACCCAGACCATCGGCATCGCGATCGCCACGCTCGGCCTGCTGATGATCTGCGGTACGGTCGGTTACGACTTCAGCGTCGCGGCGTTCGGCATCGTGATGATCTGTCCGATCAGCTTCGCGATCGGCAATCTGTTGCTGCGGCAAGCGCGCGGCGCGCCGATGTTCGACCTGTTCGCCTGGCTGTGCCTGTCCGCCGCAGTGCCGCTCGCGGTGCTGACCCTGATCAGCAACGGGCCGCAGCCGACCTGGCAGGCACTGAGCCACATGTCGCTGACCGGCTTCGTCTGCGTGCTCTGTCTCGGCGGCATCTCGACCAGCATCGCCTACTGGCTGTGGGGTCGGCTGCTCAGGGATTACCCGGCCGCACAGGTGGTGCCCTTCGCGCTGCTGGTGCCGTTTGTCGGCTCCGGCGCATCCAGCATCGTATTCGGCGAAAGATTCGGGCCGCTGCGGCTGGGCGGCATGGTCACGGTCATCGCCGGCATCGCCGTGATGCTGTTGTCGCGGCCGCGAGCGCTGCCGAAGGCCGGGTGAGGACGCCATGTCGAATTCGCTGCTGTTTGCGTTTGTCGTGTTTGCGGTCGTGATGTTCTTCACGCCCGGCCCCAACAACATCATGCTGCTGTCGTCGGGGCTGACCTACGGCTTCCGCCGTACGATGCCGCACATCGCCGGGATCACGGTCGGCTACGCTTTCATGGTCGGTGCAGTCGGCGTCGGGCTCGGCGCGGTGTTCATCGCCTATCCGGTCCTGCAGACGATCCTGAAATATGGCGGGGTGGCGTATCTGATCTATCTCGCCGCCGTCATCGCCATCGCCGAGCCGCCCTCGGCGGACAAGGACGATAAGCCCGGCCACGGCCCGATGACCTTCTGGGGCGCCGCCATGTTCCAGTGGATCAACGCCAAGGGCTGGGTGATGGTGATCGGCACCATCACGGCCTATGCGGCGATCGCCGCCTTTCCCTGGAACATCGCGATCCAGGTCGGCCTGAGCCTGATCCTGGGGACGGTCTCCTGCATCGTCTGGGCGCTGTTCGGCACCGCGCTGCGGCCGATCCTGACCTCGCCCCGGGCGATCCGTGTCTTCAACGTGCTGATGGCCATCCTGCTGCTGGCCTCGCTCTACCCGGTCTTCATGGACGCATGATGCCGCACCGCGCCATGCGAGATGAGGGTTTCCCCTGAGGGGAAAAATGCTCTAGACAACGCCGGAAATTCGCGGGCGCCCGGCGGTTCTGACCTTCCGAAAGCCTGATTCATCGGCCGATTTTGGCCCCCTTCAAACGAGGAAAAGACGATGCGAGTTTACTACGATCGCGATGCCGACCTGAACCTGATCAAGGGCAAGAAGGTCGCCATCGTCGGCTATGGCAGCCAGGGCCACGCCCACGCGCTGAACCTGAAGGATTCCGGCGTCAAGGAAGTGGCGATCGCGCTGCGCAAGGGATCGGCCTCGGCCAAGAAGGCCGAAGCCGCCGGCTTCAAGGTGCTCGAAGTCGCCGAGGCCGCCAAATGGGCCGACCTCGTCATGATGCTGACCCCGGACGAGCTGCAGGGCGACATCTATCGCGAGCACCTGCACGACAACATGAAGAAGGGTGCGGCGCTGGTGTTCGCCCACGGCCTCAACGTGCACTTCAACCTGCTTGATCCGCGCGCCGATCTCGACGTGCTGATGATCGCGCCGAAGGGCCCCGGCCACACCGTGCGCTCGGAATATCAGCGCGGCGGCGGCGTGCCCTGCCTGATCGCGATCGCCAAGGATTCGTCGGGCAACGCCCATGACCTCGGCCTCAGCTACGCGTCGGCGATCGGCGGCGGCCGCGCCGGCATCATCGAGACCACCTTCAAGGAAGAGTGCGAGACCGACCTGTTCGGCGAGCAGGTCGTGCTCTGCGGCGGCCTGGTCGAGCTGATCAAGGGCGGCTACGAGACGCTGGTCGAGGCCGGCTACGCGCCGGAGATGGCTTATTTCGAGTGCCTGCACGAAGTGAAGCTGATCGTCGACCTGATCTATGAAGGCGGCATCGCCAACATGAACTACTCGATCTCCAACACCGCCGAATATGGCGAGTACGTCACCGGTCCGCGCATCGTCACGGCCGAGACCAAGGCGGAGATGAAGCGCGTTCTCGCCGACATCCAGGGCGGCAAGTTCGCCCGCGACTGGATGCTGGAGAACAAGGTCAACCAGACCTCGTTCAAGGCGACCCGTGCCAAGCTCGCCGAGCACCCGATCGAGGAAGTCGGCGCCAAGCTGCGCGACATGATGCCCTGGATCAAGAAGGGCGCGCTGGTCGACAAGACCAAGAACTGAGTGCGGACACGCGGTGGGTTACGCTTCGCTAACCCACCCTGCGCACCGACAAGAAAGGGTGGGCAATCAAATTGCCTACCCTTTTTCCTTGTCTGCGAACGACGCTAGCCCGCTGCCATCGGCTGCTTCTCGATCCGCTTGTGCAGCTGCCAGAACCGCACGGTGCGCTGGGCGGTTTCCAGCGACAGCCGCCGGTAGTCGCGTTGCGCGATCTCCAGCGTCGCATGGTCGATGGCGTGCGGCAGCGGCCGCTTGCGCAGGATGGTTTCGACCGTCGGCCAGTTGAGCCGCGCCGAACGGCACGGGATCAGCAGCAGGTCGGAGCGCAGCCCGAGCATCAGGCGCTCGATCATCGCGATCGGCATGTCGTTGAGCACGGCGAGGGCGACCGTGACCTCGTCGAACTTGCTGCTCTCGGCGAATTTGTAGACTGCCGCGTCATCGAGCTCGTTCAGCTGTTTCATCAGCTTGACCAGCTCCTCGGCGATGCCGTAGTTGCGGCGCGGCTGCGCGGCCTCGTCCTGCGCGATGTCGTTCAGCACCTGGCTGATCTCCTCGCGGGCCCGGGGCGACGCGAGCGCGAGCAGGCGGGCGCGTACGGTATCCTTGGCGCGCTGCAGCAGGTCGCGCAGCAGCTTGGCCGGGATGTCGATGCGCAGTCCGAGGATCTCGACCAGTTCGTCATCGCTCTCGGCACGGGCGACGATCGAGGAGTAGCCGTTGTCGGAGAACTGCGCGCCGGCATTGCTGGCAAGGCGCCGGATCACCTTGTCCTCGCCGCGATCGATGATCACGTCGGTGACGGCGGCGGGCAGGTTCTCGCGCGCGGAAATCGCAAACAGATGGTCCTGGCCCTTGCTGCCGGCGATCTCGCGCAAGGCGTCGGTCGAGAGGCGGCTGGAGTGGGTCAGCACGTCGCCGGCGACGCCGATATCGTCGTCCCAGGCGAGGTGCTGAATCACCTCGAACGGCGCATAGTCGAGCGGCGCGAGCCGCTTGCTCAGTTCGGCGCGTGCACGCGTCTCGACCCGCGCGACCAGCAGGCAGAGCACGTCATCGAACACCTTGACCTGTTCGTCGTTGAGGCGGTCGCCGTCGTTCAGGAACAGATCGGTAACTCGCCGCAGCGTCTGAACGCGCTTGGCGGACGTCCCGTCCCGGACCGCATCTTCGAGTTCGGCAATAATCGATTGTGACGCCTGTTGCGCCATCGATGGGCAACCTTGTTTTTCTTGGATGACAACAGCCTGCACGATATCGCTAACGATCTTACACCTGCGTTAAGGTGGAACCCGGTTCAGACACGGGTCCATCGCATCCTTAACGGGATGCGACCAGGCACGATTCAATTCGTGCATTGAACGCGGTAGCCACGGCCGACGCATTTTAAGAGATTGTTTAGGACGATGCGCGCCGCGCGACGGAAAAGATCTCGATCGATGCGGCCCGGCCGCGCAATTGCGTCGAGCCAAGCGGCTCGACCACAAGATCCGGGTCCGGAGGCAGCAGGCGACGCAATTCGCCCGAGATCAGCAACGGCCGTCCGGCCTCCTTGCAATGCGCCTGCAGCCGCGCGGTGACGTTCACCGTGTCGCCGAAATAGGCGATCTGGCGCCGCGAGTCACCGCATTCGGCGATGACGACCGGACCGGCATGCATGCCGGCGCGAAACGCCGGCACCACGCCGAACTCCTTGCGATAGTGGTCGGCGCGCTTGGCGAGGCGGTCCTCGATCGCGAATACGCAGTCGAGATGCCGCTGCGATCGCTCGCCGGTGCCGGCCGGCCAGGTCACGATGACCTCGTCGCCGACATAGGCGTGGACTTCGCCACCATGCGACACGATCGGCCCGTCGATGTCGAAGAAGAAGCGCGTCAGCAGCTCCTGCACACGGAGCTCGCCCATCTGTTCCGCCAAGGTCGTCGATCCGACAAGGTCGAGAAACAACAATACGCGCTCCTCGCGCACCGGCTGACGATAGCGCCCAAGCACGATGGCAAGCAGCGTATGTCCGCCGATCATCCGGACCAGTTCGTAGATCGTCGTGATCGGGATCGACATCAGGAGTGCGACGCCGATGATCTTCAGGAAGGTTTCGCTCATCCACTTCGCTTCGAGCCCATGCCCGTACAGAACGATTTCGAGCACAACCGCCGCGACCGCGACGACGACAGCGATGATCACGGAGCGCGCAATGAGGTCGACAATGAGCGGCAGACCGCGCAGCCAGCCGCTGCGCGCGGTGAGATAGAGATGCGTGGCCCAGACGATCAGGCTGAGGGATGCGCCATCGAGGGCGCTGCGCACGTAATTCTCCGTGGAGGCTTCGTTGAGATCGTCAAAGGCATAACGGAACAGCCCGCCGACGAGCAGACCGAACACGCCTAAGACGATCGCCGGCTTCACGGCGCCACGCATGGTTCCTCCACATCCATGAAATATCCTGTGCAGGTTGGGAAGGCCAGCCGCGGTGCGGCCGGATATGAACGGGATGGGTCGTTGCCACACTAACGTATGGTTCGGCTACGGGATCAATCGAAAAGGAAAGGCGGCATGAAATCGACACTTACAACGGGCGCGTGCAGGCTCACTCTCCTGACGGTGGCAGCTTTCATCACCGCTATCGCGTCGGCCGCCCATGCCGGCGACCAGGATGATCCCGCGCAGTCCTGCGACGGCAGCACCTACCAGATGGTCGAGTGCCTCAAGGCCAAGACCGCGCAATGGGACAAGCGGATGAACGCTGCCTATCAACAGGCGCTGAAGGATGCCGCCGATGACAAGCAGCGCGAACAGCTGCGCACAGCGCAGCGGCTGTGGATCCAGTATCGCGACGCCAACTGCCTGTACTACGACCTCGGCGAGGGCACCATCGCCCGGCTCGATGCCGGCGAATGCATGCGCAGCATGACGGAAACCCGGGCCAAGGAACTGGAGAATCTTGGCCATCAGTGAGCCATCTTCCGGCGTCAGGACGGAGGTCATGACCGACGGAAAGAGCCAGGATGAATTGACCCAGCTTGCCGAGGATGCGCTGCGCGCCCAGCCCGGCTGCGAGACTGCGCGCGTGCCGGCGGTCGCCGCGCTGCCCGAGGTGCAGATCGGGCGCAATTGGGAGATCCCGAACGTCGTGCTCGGCGACAGCCTGATCAGCGACGTCGATCGCGCCGTGCTGTCGGTTCATCGCCGGCTCGGCCGCAGGTTTCACCTCGTGTGATCTCAGCTCGCCTGCGCCTGCGCCTGACGCGGCGCGGGCCGCACCGCCATGCTGATCATCCTGAGCGCGCACACCGCGGCGAGCGGCACCAGGAACAGCGCATAGAGCGGCATGTCGGGGATCCGCTTGCCGAACGACACCATGAACTGCAACAGCAGATAATAGCCGCCCACCAAATGCAGCCTGCGCCAGGCACGCCCGCCGAGCATCGCCGCGCTGCGATCGAACGAGGTCGCGGTCAGCGCGATGATGACGAGATAGCCGATGCCGCCGAAAATGTACGATACGGTCGAGGTCGTGGCCGCGAAGCCGGCCGGATCGCGCATCGCGAACGCGGTGATCGCGATCGCATGAATGGCGTGCGAGGCGGCGAAAGTGACGCCGAGATAGCGGCGGTTGCGGCGCTGCCAGTGCGTCCAGGCGTTCGGCCAGAGCCGCGCCAGCGCCGCGGCGGAGAAGGCGAGGCAGAACAGCAGCAGCGAGGTTCGCGCCGTGAAGCGGATCACCATCCGCGCGCCCTCGACCTCGAACTGCCGCATCGCGGCGATCCAGAGCGAGAGCCCGATCAGGGTCAGTGTGAGCAGGCCGAACAGCCGCCAGCCCTCGAACCAGTTGCGACCCCTCGCCATGTCCTGCCTCCCGTTGTTTGATGTAATCGCCAGTTACATTTTGCTGTCGCGTACGGTCAATCCTTGTAATCGGTGCTTACATTCACAAGCGGGTGATGCTAGAGCGTGAGACATGCGCCGCCCCGCCAAAAAACCGCCCGCCGGCCGTCACCCCACCAAGTCGCGTCCAGCCGCGCCACGGGCGCCGGCGGCCAAGCCGTATCATCACGGCGACCTCCGCCGGGTCCTGATCGATGCCGCCATGCAACTGGTCGGCGAAGGCGGCCCGGAGGCGGTCAGCGTGCGCGAGGCCGCCCGCCGCGCCGGGGTCTCGCCGGGCGCGCCGTTCCGGCATTTCCCGAGTCGGGACGCCCTGATGAACGCGGTGGCGGAGGAGGCGCAGCGTCGCTTCCGCGTCGAGATCGAGGCGGCGCTGGCGGACGCACCGTCGGATGATCCGCTCGGCCGCTTCCGCTGCCTCGGGATCGCCTATCTGCGCTGGGCGACGAAGAACCCGACCCATTTCGAGATCATCTCCAGCCGCCGCTTCTTCGACCATGACCGCTCGGCCGGGATCTCCAGCGACAATGCCAAACTGATCGGACTGACCGAGCGCACGCTGGCGGAGGCATTTTCAGCCGGTCAACTCGGGGCGCACGATCTGAAGCAGGTGCAGATCGCCGGCCGCGCGCTGGTCTATGGCTTTGCGCGAATGCATATCGACGGCCATTTGCCGCGCTGGGGCGTCACGGATACGGAGGCCGAGCGGATGGCGGCCGACATCGTCGACCTCTTCATTGCGGGCATCGCGCTGCATGCGGCGCCTGCGGCGAAAGTCTAGGGCGCGCCGCACCGGGCACGGGCGGGCAAATTCATTGCGCGTTCATGACGATTCAATTACGGTTTTGTGACACGGCGCAGACACCGGCTGTGCGGTGTGCCTCCTGGCCATTGCCAGTCAAGGCGGTGGCATTGCGCCGGGTTGTATTGCGTCCCGCCCATGGCGCCCGCGCCTCAGCAAAACTCCTCGGTTGCCGCGCTGGCTGGCGGTCTCGCCGCGATCGGCACCTGGCGGCTGATGGCGGTCGCCGCGCCGCATCTCGGCGCGCTGATTCTGATGCTCCGCACCGAGACCGATTTCGGTTCGCGGCTCTGCTTCCTGCTGACCTGGGGAATCCTGAACTTTCTGTTCATCGCGCTGCTGCGCCGGCCGGCGCTGTCGAGCGCGCTGTCGCTGACCCTGGTCGTGGTGCTGGTACTGCTGTCGCGGTTCAAGCACGACGTGGTGCAGATGACCGCGAACTTCGTCGACCTGATGGTGATCGACCGCGACACCGCGGCTTTCCTGCTCACGATCTTTCCGACCCTGCGCTGGTCGATCATCGGCGCCGGCCTCGTCACGCTGCCGTTGATGTACGCGCTGTGGTGGCTCGATCCGTTTCGTATTCGCCGCCTGCCGGCCGCGGCCGCCTGTCTTGCCTGCACCGCGGCGCTGTCCGGCTATGCCTTCGCCTGGCCGGACGAGGCCTGGCGCGGCTATTACGACGACGGCTATCTGTCGAAATTCGCGCGCTCGGGCGTGACCGCGGTGTCCGACTTCGTCGCCTATGGCTTCATGGAGTCGGATCCCTCCGCGAGCGACCAGCTCAAGATACCCGCGGTCGATGCCTGTCATCCAGCCGGGCGGCGGCCGAACATCATCATGATCCATGATGAATCGAGCTTCGACATCCGCGCCGCCGAAGGCGTCAAGGTTCCGCCGGGCTACGGCAGCCAGTTCAAATCCTATGATGGGGTCGAGCGCAAATTCCTCGCCGAGAGCAATGGCGGGCCGAGCTGGTTCACCGAGTACAACGTGCTCGCGGGCTTGTCGTCGCGCTCGTTCGGCCGGTTCTCCTATTTCGTCACGCGCATCGCCTCGGGACGCGTCGAACGCGGCCTGCCGTTGGCGCTGCGCCGCTGCGGCTATGACACGCTGTCGCTCTATCCGGCGTTCGGTGCCTTCATGAGCGCCCGCAGTTTCCAGACCACGACCGGCATCCAGCATTTCTACGATGCGCATGACCTGCATGCGAAGGACGTCGAGCCCGACAGCTTCTTCTACGACAAAGCGTTGGGTCTGATGGCGGAGCAGAAGATCTCAGGCACGCCGCTGTTCGCCTTTGTCTATCTCGCCGCCAACCATTTCCCGTGGGAGACCAAATTCCGTCCCGACCTGTTGCCGGCCTGGAAGCGGCCGGGTAACGCTGCTGCGATCGACGAATATCTGCGCCGGCAGAGCATCAGCGCCAACGACTATGCCGGCTTCGTCGCGGCGCTGAAGAAGAAGTTTCCGGCGCAGCCGTTCCTGATCGTGCGCTACGGCGATCATCAGCCGGAGTTCTCGCCGCAACTGCTCGATCCGGAGCTCGACGAGGCCGGCATTGGCAAGAAGCTGATGGATTACGATCCGCGCTACTACGCGACCTATTACGCGATCGATGCCGTCAACTTCGAGCCGGTGAAAAGCCCCGCGGTGATGGACACGATCGATGCCGCCTATCTGCCGCTGGTGATTCAGGAGGCCGCGGGCATTCCGCTCGATCCGTCGTTCGAGGAGCAGAAGGCGATCATGCTTCGCTGCAACGGTGCGTTCTATTCCTGCAAGGATGGCGCGGAGGCGCGTCGCTTCAACCGCCTGTTGATCGACGCAGGGATCATCAAGGGACTTTAGACTAACGACGGTAGACGAAGGTCGCGCGCGCCAGAGCGCATGCATTACTCATTTGTAATTGCCCCGCCGAGATTTCGTCACGATTGGCTCGATGATCGGTCGTGTCGCTGCCACGATGTTCATCGGCGTGCAGCGTCAAGTCAGCCAATCCCGCCCTTCTTGCAGGAGTGTTTGCCCATGCGAGCGCTCGATGTTGCGCGCCTTGTCGTCGCCTTCGGACTTGCTACTCCCCTTGCCATTTCCACAGCCTACGCCGCGGAGCCGCCTCACGACATCAAGGGGCTCTACATGATGACGGACTATCCGGCCGTCACCGTCAGGCCCGGCACCACCTCGAACATCTCGCTGCGATTGCAGAATTACGATCTCGGTCCGCAACGCTACAAGCTCTCGGTCGAGGGCGTGCCGAGCGGCTGGACCGCGACGCTGCTCGGCGGCGGCCAGCCCGTCGCAGCCGCGATGCCGGCGCCTGACTCCAGCGTACCGTTACAGCTTCGCCTCGACATTCCCGCCAATGCTTCGCTCGCCGAGCAGACATTGACGGTGAAGGCCGAAGGGCAGGGCAGCGAGGCAAGTCTGCCGATCGTGGTCGCGCTCGCCAAGGAATTGCCGGCAAAGCTGACGGTGTCGTCGAAACTTCCTGAGTTGCGCGGCAGCCCGAAATCGAATTTCGAGTACACGCTGACCATCAAGAACGACAGCGGCCGCAATCTGGTCGCAAGCTTCGCCGCGGCGGCGCCGCAGAATTTCGAGACCTCGTTCACCGAGGCCTATGGCACCCAGGAATTGTCGTCGATTCCGATCGATGCCGGACAATCCAAGGACATCAAGCTCAAGGTGCGGCCGCCGAGCGCGATCGATGCCGGTCATTTTCCGGTCAAGGTCACGGTCAATGCCGAGGATGCGACCGCGCAGACCGAAGTGGCGCTCGATGTCGCCGGCCAGCCGCAGCTTCAGCTCTCCGGGCGTGACGGTCTGTTGAGCGCCCGTGCGGTCGCCGCCGAGCAGAGCACGATCCCGGTCGTCGTCACCAACAGCGGCACCGCACCGGCCGACAACATCGAGCTCGCCGCGACGGCGCCGAGCGGCTGGAAGGTCACGTTCCAGCCTGCCAAGATCGAACGCCTGGTGCCCGGCAAGGATGCCGAGGTACAGGCGCTGGTGACGCCGAGCGACAAGTCGCTTGCCGGTGATTACCAGCTCGCGATGCGCGCCACCTCGCGCGGCGAGACGGCATCGAGCCAGTTCCGCGTCACGGTGACGACATCTACTGTCTGGGGCATGGCCGGAGCCGGAGTGATCGGCGTCGCGTTGCTCCTGATGCTGGGCGCGGTTGCGAGGTTCGGACGGCGATGAGCGAGCAGCAGAACAACAGGGCTGCAACACGGCCGGAGGCCGTCATCGCGGCGCGCGATCTCACCAAGCGCTACGGCAAGACCAGCGTCGTCGACACCATCAACTTCGATATCGCCAAGGGCGAGGTGTTCGGGCTGCTCGGCCCGAACGGTGCAGGCAAGACCACGACCATCCTGATGATGCTCGGACTCACGGAGATCTCGGACGGCCGGGTCAGCGTGCTCGGCTTCGACCCAGCGCGGCAGCCGTTGCAGGTCAAGCGGCGCGTCGGTTACCTGCCCGACGCGGTCGGCTTCTACGACAACCTGACCGCGGTGGAGAACCTTGCCTACGCCGCCAAGCTGATGGGGCTCTCGATGGCCGAACGGGCGCGGCGGATCGCGGCGGCACTCACCCGCGTGCGCCTGTCCGACGTCGCCGACAAACGGGTCGCGACCTTTTCGCGCGGCATGCGGCAGCGGCTCGGGCTCGCCGAGATCATCGTCAAGCGCGCCGAGATCGCGATCCTCGACGAGCCGACCTCCGGTCTCGATCCGCAGGCGACGCTCGAATTCCTCGACCTGATCCGGGAATTGAAGGCCGAGGGTGTCACCGTGCTGCTGTCGTCGCACATGCTGGACCAGGACCAGCGCGTCTGCGATCGGGTCGCGCTGTTCCGTGCCGGGCGCATCGCGATGATGGGATCGGTGGCGGAGCTTGCGGTTCAGGTGCTGGGCGCGGGCTTCGTCGTCGAGGTCGAGGCCGATGGTACGGGGATCGCCCGGCGTCTCGCGGCGATTCCGGGCGTCGGCAATGTCGAGACGCTCGCCGATGACCGCTTCCGCATGACCGCCGATCGCGACGTTCGGGCCGATGCCGCGCGTGCGGTGGTCGCGGCCAACGGCGCGCTGCGGCGGCTCTCGGTCGACGAACCGAGTCTCGAGGCGATCTACGCCCGTTACTTCCAGGCTCCCCCCTCAGGAGGCGTGCGCGATGCGGCGTGAAGGTTCAGCATTCCAGGGCGTCGGTGCCGTCTTCGTCAAGGAGCTGTCGGACAACATCTCGAGCGTCCGCATGCTGATGCTCGAGCTGCTGATCGTGCTGACCGCGATGGCGGCGCTTTACGAGGCGATCACCACGCTGCGCCAGAACACCGCCGAGGATCCGTTCCTGCTGCTGCGGCTGTTCACGGTGGACCAGGCGCCGCTACCGTCCTTCGTCGCCATTCTCGGCTTCCTGGTTCCGCTGATGGCGATCGGGCTCGGCTTCGACCTGATCAACAGCGAGCACAACCGGCGCACGCTGTCGCGGATCCTGGCGCAGCCGATCTATCGCGACGCGCTGCTGCTCGGCAAATACCTCGCCGGGCTCGCGACGATCGCGATCAGCCTGACCGCGTTGTGGCTATTGGTGATCGGGCTCGGCCTGATCTTCCTCGGCGTGCCGCCGGGCGGCGAGGAGATTGCCCGCTCGCTCGCCTTCCTGGTGATTGCGATCTTCTATGCCGGGGTCTGGCTATCGCTCGCGATGCTGCTCTCGATCGTGTTCCGCTCGCCGGCCACCGCGGCGCTCGTGGCGCTGGGGATCTGGCTGTTCCTGACCGCGCTGTGGCCGATGCTGGCGCCCGCGATCGCGCAGGCGATCGCGCCGCCCGATCCGCGTTTCGCCGCGCTCGGGCTCGATACGCCGGGTACGGCGATCTGGAGCCAGCTGCTGCAGCGCCTGTCGCCGAATGATCTGTTCGGCGAGGCGATGCTGGCGGTGCTGTCGCCGACCACGCGGACGCTCGGCCCGGTGTTCCTTGATCAGATCCGTGGTGCGGTGATGGGCGCGCCACTGCCGTTCGGCGCGAGCATGATGATCGCCTGGCCGCAGACCGTTGGCCTGATCGCCTGCAGCATCGTGCTGTTTGTCGCGGGCTACGTCCTGTTCCAGCGCCAGGAGGTCAGGGCCTGAAGGAGCGGGCGGCTTAGCGCGGTCCGATCTTCTCCCACAGCCAGCGCGCTACCGCGTCGGGCGACGATGATGCGTCGTTGCCCGATGCGCGCAGATTGGCCTCGCGCATGCCGGCGATGTCGATCTTGCCGAGCAACGGCCGCAGCGCCGCCTTGAGAGCCTCGTCGTCACGCCGCTTCGGCGACAGCAACACGATCGCGTCATAGGGCGGGATCGCGTGCTTGTCGTCTTCCAGTGCGACAAGATCGTATTTCGCGATCAGTCCGTCGCTGGTGTAGCCCGCTATGACGTCGACCTCGCCGGAGGCGACCGCGGCGTACATGAAATCCGGTTGCATCGTGCGCTGGGCGCGGAACGACAGCCCGTAGGCCTTCTGGACGCCGGCCCATTCCGGCCGCGAGAAGAATTCATAGTCGCCGGCGATCGACATCGTGGCGGCGTGCGATGCGAGGTCGGCGATGGAATGGATGCCGAGCTCATCGGCGCGCTTCCTCGGCATGACCAGCGCATAGGCATTCTCGAAGCCGAGCTCGCCGAACAGCGTGATGTGCTGTCTTGCCAGCGTCGTCTTCAGCTCATCGAGCAACTCGGCGCGCGGCCGGATGTCGGTGTGGTGAAACTGGTTGGCCCACAGCGTGCCGGAATAATCCACATAGACGTCGATATCGCCGGCTGCGAGCGCGTCGAAGATCACGTTGGAGCCGAGGCCGGCGCGGGTGGTGGCCGGCAGGCCGGCCGCTTGCAGGCGCTGCGCGATCAGCGCGCACAACACATATTGCTCGGTGAAGGTCTTGGCGCCGACCACGTAGCGCCCATGCGGGCGCGCGATCGCGGGCACCAGCGTCGCGGCGATCAGGGCGACGATGCCAAGACCGCCGAGCGCGGCGCGGAACGGGCTGCGATTGCGCAGGCCGTTCTCGATCAGCGCCAGCAACTGGTCGACGACGAGCGCCAGCGCGGCGGCGGCGAAGCAGCCGAACAGCACGAACACCCAGTTCTGGGTTTGTAGCCCCGCGAAGATGTAGTTGCCGAGGCTGGTCTGGCCGATCGGCGTCGACAGCGTCGCGGTACCGATCACCCAGACCGCGGCGGTGCGGATGCCCGCCATCATCACCGGCAATGCCAGCGGCAATTCGACCGCGGTGAGGGATTGCCGCGGTGTCATGCCGACGCCCTTGGCAGCTTCCAGCACCGCTGGATCGACGCTGGACAGGCCGGTGACGGTGTTGCGCAAGACCGGCAGCATCGAATAGAGCGCGAGCGCCAGCACCGCGGGCAGGAAGCCGAAGGCGGAAAAGCTGAAGCCGAGCCACGCCGCGGTCAGCGCGGCGAGCGCCAGCAGCAATGGATAGAACAGCGCGAGCAGCGCCAGGCCTGGTACGGTCTGCACGATGCTGGCAAGGCCGAGCAGCGTGCCGCGCAGCACCGGCCGGTTGCGGGCGATGATCGCGAGCGGCAGGCTGATCAGGAGCCCGAGCGCCAGCGCGGCGACGCTGACCCGCACGTGACTGCCGAGATAGTCCGGCAAATGCGCAAGCGCCTCGCTCCAGCGTGGATCGGCCGACAGGCTCATGCCGCGCCGCCCCGTGGCAGCAATGCGCCGAGGCGCTCAGCCTGTCGGCGCGGCGTGCGCATCAGTTCAGCGACATAGGCGTCGGTGCTCGCCGAAAGTTCTGCGGGCGTGCCTTGGGCGAGCAGCCTGCCGCCATGCATGACGGCGACGCGATCGGCCAGCAGCAGGGCCTCGGTCATGTCATGGGTGATCATGACCGTGGTCAGACCGAGCTCGCGGTGCAGTGTCCGATAATCGTCGCCGAGCGCGTCACGGGTCAGAGGATCGAGCGCGCCGAACGGCTCGTCCATCAGCACGATACGCGGCTTCGCAGCCAGCGCGCGCGCGACGCCGACGCGTTGGCGCTGGCCGCCGGAGAGCTCGTGCGGCAGGCGGTCACGATGTTGTGCGCGGTCGAGCCGCACCAGATCGAGCAGCTCGTCGACCCGCGCGGAAATCTCG
>CALRXG020000019.1:0-28572 GCA_943372075.1 Bordetella parapertussis
ACTTCGAGATCGAAGATGATGAAGAGGATCGCCACCAGATAGAAGCGGACGTCGAACTTCATGCGGGCGTCGTCAAAAGCGTTGAATCCGCATTCATAGGCGGACAGCTTTTCCGGGTCCGGCGATTGGAACGCGACCAGGAACGGCGCGATCAGGAGCGCCAGCCCGATCAGGCTCGCGACTCCGATAAAGACCACAAGTGGGAGATAATTCTGCAGGATGCCGGTCATCGGCGAGGCCTTCTTGCTGCGGTTTCGGACGTGCCGCAGATTCGTTGATTGGAATTGTTCTTGAGGCTTTAGCGCAGCGCAACAGGGGGCGCAAGACAAGCTATTTTGACGCTTTTACCGTCCCTTCCCGCGGCTCTTGGCCTCATCGGGCGGATGCGCGTGCCTCAATGGCCAACGCTGCGGCAGCCATCCGGTGCCCTGCGCTCTCCCCATATCAGCCCAGCTTCCGTTCGGCAGCGAGCATCTCGGCCGCAGTCAGGGTGAGCCGGTCGATATGTCCAAGCAGCAGCTCGAGATCCTGTGGACCGAGCTGTTCCATCAGGTGCCGGTTTCGCTCCTGCGCACCGGCCACAATGGCGTCATGGGCGGCGAGCCCGGCCTTGGTGAGGGAGACAAGTGTTTCCCGATTGTCACGCGGATTGGCCGCCTTCGCCACCAGCTTGCGCGCCACCAGCTCGGCAAGCGCCCGGCTGATCTGCCCCTTGTCCATGCCGACGGCTTCGGCCAGCCGCACCACGCTCATCGGCGGCCGCCGGCCGAGCGAGGCAACCAGGCCGAACTCGACGGAAGAAAGGCCGGTCAGCCGCTTGTAACGCAGCAGCGCCCCGCGCCTGAGCAGATTCGCCAGCACCATCAGCCGCGACGACATCATCGCGGTGATCGGCGCGAGCTCGGCATCGACAACCGCCTCCGGCGGCAACGCCCTCTCGGTCCTGAGCTTCTCGGTCATTGCCAACCTCTGCCAACAAAGCCTGCCGCTGCCAAGCTAATGGATATCGTTGACATTGTCATCGATCTATCGTTGACTTGGTCAACGACAACACAGAAGCGGGCGACTGACCGGCGGCCGGAGGAAATACATGACGATCACCCAGCGGGACCGCGATCTCGGCACGGCCTATGCGATGAAGCCGTCCACCACCCGGACCGAGCTCACCTCGGTGGCCCGCGGCACGCCGATGGGCGAGCTGTTGCGGCGTTATTGGCACCCCGTCGGGCTCGCCGGCGACGCCACCGATATCCCCAGAAAAGTCCGCGCGCTCGGCGAAGACCTGATCCTGTTCCGCGACCGGCATGGCCGGGTCGGCCTGCTGCATGCCCGCTGCTGCCATCGCGGCACCACACTCTATTACGGCAAGGTCGAGGAGGACGGCATCCGTTGCTGCTATCACGGCTGGAAGTTCGACACCGAAGGCCGCTGCCTCGAGCAACCCTGCGAACCCGAAGGCGGCCTGTTCAAGGACAAGGTGCGCCAGCCCTGGTATCCGGTGCAGGAACGCTACGGCCTGATCTTCGCCTATCTGGGCCCGGCCGATCAGAAGCCGGTGCTGCCGCACTACGAGTGCCTGGAGACGATGGACGACGGCGAGTTCGTCGAGGCCGACGATTCCTCGATCGGCGGCGGCGGCCCGGCCGTGATCCCCTGCAACTGGCTGCAGCATTTCGAGAACGTCGCCGACCCCTATCACGTGCCGGTGCTGCACGGCTCGTTCTCCGGCCCGCAATTCACCAACATGATGGCCTCGATGCCCGAGGTGACGTTCGAGATGACGCCGCGCGGCGTCGCGGTGCGCTCGATCCGCCGACAGGACGACGGCAAGGTGTTCTACCGCGTTACCGAAGCTGCCCTGCCCACGCTCCGCGTCGTGCCCAATCCGCGGGTCGCGCAGTTCGCCCGGGTCGAATCGATCGGCTGGACCTTGCCGATCGACGACACCTCGTTCCGTATCTATGTCGCCGGCCGGGTCAAGAATGCGGGCGACATCGGCCGCATGCGCTCGAAGTTCAACGGCAAGTTCTGGTGGGACATGACCGAGCAAGAGCATCAGCAATTCCCCGGCGACTATGAGGCCCAGGTCGGCCAGGGTCCGGTGACCATCCATTCGGAAGAGCATTTCGGCCAGAGCGACCGCGGCATCCTGATGATCCGCCGGATGCTCACCGACCAGCTCGAGGCCATGGCTGCCGGCCGCGACCCGATCGGCGTGTCGTTCGATGCCGAAGCCGGGCCGGTCGAATTCGAAGCGGGGAATTACATCCGCGAAGCGTAAGGCGCTCGCGCGCGAGCCGACAAGAAAAGACAAAAGACAAAATTCGGGGGAGGAAGTCATGGTCGATGTCGCACCGCAGGCGGCAGCATCATCGCAAGCCGCGGCAGCGCCTTCCGCGCGCCGCTACTACGTGCTCGCGCTGCTCACCATCATCTACGCCCTCAATTTCCTCGACCGCACCATCTTCAACGTGCTGATCGAGCCCATCAAGAAAGAGTTCGCGCTCAGTGACACCACGATGGGCCTGCTCGCCGGGTTCGGCTTCGTGCTGTTCTACTCGCTGCTCGGTATTCCCATCGCGCGGATGGCGGACCGCCTCAACCGGCGCAACATCGTAGCGCTCGCCTTCGCGTTCTGGAGTGCGATGACCTATCTCTGCGGGCTCGCCTCCAGCGTCACGGCGCTGGCGCTGGCGCGGATCGGCGTCGGCATCGGGGAATCCGCGGGCACGCCGGCGTCGCAATCGATGATCGCCGATCTGTTCGACAAGAACGAGCGTCCGCGCGCGCTCGGCATCTACGCGATCGGCACCTATCTCGGCGTCTTCCTCGGCTATTTCATCGGCGGCTATGTCAACCAGCACTACGGTTGGCGGATGGCCTTCTTCACCGCCGGCCTGCCCGGCGTCGCGCTGGCGGGCGTGCTGTGGCTGACGATCTCAGAGCCGAGGCGCGGCGCGATGGCCGAGACCTTCAAGGCCGAGCCGATCGGGCCGACATTGCGCTTCCTGATCTCACAACCGAGCTTCGTGATCGTGCTGATCGGGTTTTGCCTGACGACCTACACCAATTACGCCACAGCGGTGTGGATACCGCCGTTCCTGGCCCGCATCCATCATCTCACCAGCGCCGAAATCGGCACCTATGCCGGCACCTTCAAAGGGCTCGCCGGCATGGCGGGCACGCTGATCGGCGGTCTCGTGGTGGCGCAGATCGGCCGCCGCGACGATCGCTGGAAGCTGTGGGCGCCGGCGATCATGTCGGGCCTCGCCGGCCCCGTGTTCGCGCTGTGCATGCTGACGCCCAGCTTCACGCTGATGGTCGCAACCCTGGCGCTGACCTCGTTCATGGTCGGCTTTCATCTCGGCCCGATCTTCGCGATCGCTCAGACGGTGGCAAAACCCAGCATGCGCGCGCTGGCCTCCGCACTCGTGCTGCTCACCGCCACTTGCTTCGGCCAGGGTGTCGGCCCGCTCGCCGTCGGCATGATCAACGACGCCCTGAAGGGCAGCTACGGTGTCGATGCGGTCCGCTACTCGCTGCTGTCGGCGGCGGTGACGACGACACTCGGCGCGCTGCTGTTCGTCTGGGCGGCGCGCTGGATCCGTGCCGATATCGCGCGGGCCAGTTAGAGCATGATCCGGAAAAGCGGGAACCGGTTTTCCGAAGAGATCATGCCCGGGCGAAGAGAAGAGATCGTGATGCGCATCGCATCATGATCCATCCATGAAGGCCAGCAGATCGGCCATCAGGCGCGCGCTGTGCGTCAGCGGCAGTGCATGAGGCGCGCCGTCATAGACGGCGAGCCTGCTGCCCTTGATCAGCCTTGCTGTCTTGGCGCCGGTCAATTCCAGCGGCGCGCTGGCATCCTTGTCGCCGTGCACGATCAGGGTCGGACGATCGATCGCCCTCGCCGCGGCGCGCAGATCGGCCGACGAAATGGTCTTGCGGCAGGCCAGCGCCACCGGCAGCGGCACGCTCAGCATCATCTCCCTGACCCAGGCCCGCGTCGCCTCCGGCGTGTCGGGCATGAAGAACGGCGCCTCGTTCTCGCCCATCCATTTCGGGAAGTCCTGCGCGATCGCAGCGTTCTGCGCGTCGACCATCGCGCGCGGCACCGCGTCCGGATTGTCCTCGGTCTGGACGATGAACGGCGTGGTCGGCGCCACCAGCACCAGCCGCGCGACGCGCTCGGCGCCGTGCCGCGCCAGATAGTTCACCGCCTCGATCGATCCCATCGAATGCGCGACGATGGTGAGGTCGCGGAGATCGCGCTGTTCGATCACGGCGCCGACGTCGTCGGTCAGCGTGTCGAGATCATATCCCGTCGCCGGCAGTTCGGAGCGGCCGTGGCCGCGCCGGTCCGGCGCGACGCAGCGATAACCCCTGGCATTCAAGGCCACGATCTGGCTGCCCCAGACGCTGGCGTTGAAGGTCCAGGCGGCGAGCAGCAGCACCGGCTTGCCCGCGCCCCAATCCTGCACGAACAGCGATGTGCCATCCTTGGCGGTCGCGAAAAGCGGTCGGCTAGCCATGATGTATCTCCCTTGCGGATCGTACGGCGGCGGCGGTGCCACCCATCAACCGATCATCGCAAGGAGACGTCGCGTGCGCGATTACGCCTCAGGTAATCGTGCGCGTGACGTGGCGGCCAAACTCACGTCAGCTTGCCGGTGTATTTCTCCAGCGCCGCCCACGCATCCGCGCCATAGGTCTTCTGCCATTGGCTGTAGAAACCGGCCTTCACCAAGGCGGCCCTGAACTGTACGGGATCGGGCTTGTTGAAGGTCATGCCCTTTCCAGTCAGTTCAGCCTGCAACGAGCGGTCCATCTCGACCAGGTCGGCGCGCTCCTTGACCGCCGCTGCGTCGAACGCGGCATTGATGATCTCGACGAGATCGGGCGGCAGGGCCGCCATCGCGCGACGGTTGCCGATGATCCAGTAGCCGCTCCAGCAATGGTTCGACAGCGCGCAGTACTTCTGCACCTCGTAAAGCTTCCCGGTCGAGACCTGCGCCAGCGGGTTCTCCTGCCCTTCGACGATGTGGGTCTGCAGCGCCGAATAGAGCTCGCTGTAGGAGATGCTCGACGGCAGCGCGCCGAGGCCGGAGAACAGCGAGGTCAGGAGCGCAGTCACCGGCACGCGGATCTTGAAGCCCTTGAGATCGTCGACGCTATTGAGCTGCCGACTCGAGGACGAGGTGATCTGGCGGAAGCCATTGTCCCAGACCTTCCGCAGCGGCACCACGCCGGCCCTGGTGATCGCCTCGCGCACGAGATCGCCGACGCCGCCGTCCATCGCCGCCCAGACCTGGTCGTAGGACTGGAAGGCGAAACCGATGCTGGGCAGACCCGACAATGGCACCAGGATCGACAGGGTCAGGCTCGGCGCGGCCATCAGTTCGATCCCGCCGGCCCGGACCTGCGACAGCATCTCGGGATCGCCGCCGAGCTGGCTGTTCGGAAACACCGTGATGTTGAGCCGGCCGGACGAACGCTCCGCGACCGCCTTGGCCGCTTCGGCGAGACGGATTGTCAGCGGATGGGTTTCCGGGGTGTCAACGCCAAGCTTAAAGTCGAACTCGGCCGCGGCAATAGCTCGTTTGCCAAACATCGTGGCGGCGACCGCGCCAGAACCGACTCCGAGAACGCCTCTGCGCGTCATCATTGTTGTTTTCATTATTGTTTTTCTCCCAGGCGCATTCACGCGCCTGGCGCCAGTTTCGGCGCTCCGCCTGTGTGACGCAAGACACGGTGAAACCAATCGCTTCGTGGCACGAAACCATTTCGCGGAACTCACGAAACGATCCGGAAACAGATCGGGCTTACCAGTAGCTGCCATAGACGGCGCATAGACGCCCGGAGGCGACCATGAACCACTCGATCCATTCAGCTGACCGCGCGACCCACCTCAAGATCGTGGTGGTTGCCCTTGTTGCTGCCATCGGGGTTGCGGCGTTCGGCATTTCGGCGCGGCACAACGCGGATTTCACCCAGACTGCCCAGACCAATCAGGTGATCAAGGCCGGCAAACCCGTCGCGATCACGTCGTCGGAGACGTCGACCGTTCGCTGAGACCATCCAGAGCGTCACCGGGAGTACGGCCGCCGCTCGGCGGCCTTTTTATTGCCTCGCCGAGCATCAGCCGGTCCGCGTGGCGGCGGCGAAATCTTAAGCTGCTCCTAACACGGTCGTTCGATTGCGATCTGCTCCGCGACCCCAGTTTTAAAAATTGTTCCGTACGGTAGGTGTCAACAGAGGCGCAGGCCCACAATGCATTTACAACAGCAAGTCATTACAAGCGGCTTCAAGATCATCTGCACGGATTGCGGCAGCCTCGCGATCAAGGTCGCCGATCCCGCGCACGCATCCGGCGACACCGTCATCGAATGCCGGCGCTGCAACGCCGTGCGCGGCACGGTGGCTGACCTGCACATCCTGGCGCGGCGCGGCCGCGACCTGTTCGAATTCTAGTCCGGCCCCGCCGATGCTGTCAGACCCGAAAATCACCGCACAAAGCGACGTTCCGATGGATACGGTCTGGTCGATCCTCGAGGCCGCCAATGAATTGGGCGATACCCATACCGTCGAGGCTTGCCGCCGCGTCATCGACGCCAATTTGCGCGGCGAGACTCCAGGACAAGCCGATCTGGTCGCGGTCGCCGCATTCTTCGCGTAATCGCGTCGGCGTCTTGCCGAGGTCGATTCAATGTGGCGTCACTGTGTCAAATCGCCCAATGGAAACATCACAACGTGGATCGCCCGCCCCGGTTAACTTAGCTTGACTTGCGTTGTCCGAGGCCGACCGGCTAGCTGTCAGGCAGCTTTCAGATTCGGGCAGCCCGATGAAATTGACGCGCGATGACCTGGTTGTCGGGGCCGCGATCCTCGGATTCTTCATCCTCAGCATCGGCTCGATGATCGCCTGCGGGCATGCATTCCCCGCCATGCATTTCTGGCGATCGGACGTCAGCGCGCACGCGATCCTCGGCGCCGCCATCATGGCGGTCTTCATCCCGGCGTTCATCGCCGGCCGCTTCAGCTTCGGCTATCTCGTCGGCTTCTCGCTGCTGTCAGCCGTTTTCGGCTTCGTCTGGCTGAGCTTCTTCAGCGCGTTCGACTATCCGCACGCCATCGCCCGCTGGGCCATGATCGCTGCGCTGGCCGCGGCGATCATCCCGCTGATGTTCCAGAATGTCCCGCTTTGGCGACCCGACCTGTCGGAGACGACCATCAGGCGCGTCGCGTTCCTGCTGCTCGGGGCGTCGTTCGCCGTGCTGATCGCGGACGTGTATTTTGGCGCCAGCCTTGGCGATCCCTATGGCGACGCCCGCAACGCCGTCGCGCGGCCGGCGCTGCTGAACTATCTCACCGGAATCATCATCGGTGCGATTCTGCCCTATCTGTTCGCACATTTCGCATCGCGCCGGGAATGGATGCCGGCCGCCGGCATGTTGCTGTTCGCACTCTGCTTCTACCCGGTCGTCAACAACAAGACGATTCTGCTGCTGCCGCTCTGGCTGCCGTTCCTGTTCTGGCTGTTCGGCCGGTTCGATCCGCGGCTCGCCACGGTGCTCGCCTATGTCGTCCCGATGGTCGTCGGTCTGGCCGCGTTCTTCGTCCTCGTCGCGGACAAGAACTACGTGATCTTCAGCGCCATCAATCTGCGCTTCGTCGCGATCCCCTCTCTCGCGCTCGATCACTACGCCGACTTCTTTACACATCGTGAACTGACCCGCTTCTGCCAGGTATCGGTCCTGCGCGAACTGATTGCCTGTCCCTACGGCGAACTCGGCCCGGCGCTCGGAGCCGTCTATCGCGACGGCAATTTCAACGCCTCCTTCCTCGCCACCGAGGGGATCGCATCGGTCGGCCTTGCGCTCACCCCCGCTTCGGCGTTCGCGTGCGGCCTGATCCTGTCACTGGGATCAACGGCCTCGCGCCATTTGTCGCCGCGCTTCATCGCAGTCTCATCCGGCATCGCCGTTCAAGCGATCATGAACGTGCCGTTGACCACCGCCCTGGTGTCGAACGGCATCGCGCTGCTGTTCCTGTTGTGGTGGCTGACCCCCGAGCAGCGGGTGGAAACCTCACATAGCTCCCAGCCGTCAGCGCAGCCCATCAATGCTGTCGGTGTCGCAGCACGACCTTTAGCGGCCACGATGCGACATGGCCGGTTCATGAGCGAGGCCGGCAGGCGCCCGCATTGAACCGAGTGCAAACGATCAGGGGCAAAGCACCTCGCGCCGGCTGAAAATGCGGCCGGGCACATCACTTGTGCAGGGGTCCGTAACGTCCTTGACTAACGGGATGCGGGCCTTTATGCCCTCGGTCCTGCGCGGATCAATCTGATGATCAGCATCCGCGGGAGTAGCTCAGTTGGTTAGAGCGCCGCCCTGTCACGGCGGAGGCCGCGGGTTCGAGTCCCGTCTCTCGCGCCAGTCTTATCAAGCACTTACCACCAGTTCCAGATTTCGAGGGTGTTGCGAGCATTGGCCGCAACGCGGGTTGTACCCTGCGCCGTAGACACGGGTTGCCGGTCGTTTTCAGGGGAAACGGCGTAGTCAGCAAAGCCCCGAATCAAATAAGGCCTGATAGGTCTGGGTTTCCTGTGGCCGGCCCGGCGCTGCCCGTTCCCAGACCGGCGTTCAGGACCTTTCCGGACATTCTTTCCGACGCGAACGGCTTCGCCATTCGCGTGAAAGCAGCAATCCAGCCATTCAGCAACGAGGAGGGCCACACATGGCGAAGAAAGCAGCGACCCCGGCGACAATCACGCTGAAGCACCTGGCGGCGGCCATCGCCGAAGAGCAGGAGCTGTCCAAAAAGCAGGCCGAGGCGATCCTGACCGACATGGTTACCCGGATCACCAAGCACCTCAAGAAGGGCGAGCGCGTCCGCATCGTCGGCCTCGGCATCCTCCAGGTCCGCAAGCGTGCCGCCCGCATGGGCCGCAACCCGGCGACCGGCGAGCAGATCCAGATCAAAGCGAGCAAGAAGGTCGCCTTCCGCGCCGCCAAGGAGCTCAAGGAAGCCGTCTAGTGCTTCCAACTCCCTTGGTCGATATCAGGCGCCATTCCGGCTCGTGACGCGGCCCCGGAATGGCGCTTTTCTGTTGTAGGGCTGCCGCCTGATGCGCTTTGCTTGCGCGAACCATTTTCGCCTGAGCGCCTTATCCCTGTCCCGTACCTCTGCGTGGTCTTCATGCCGGCACCGGCCCTCGACTTCAAGCACACCGTTACCGAGCGTTTCCTGCGCTATGTCGTGATCGACACCCAGTCCGATCCGGATTCACCCACCACGCCCTCCACCGAGAAGCAGAAGAATCTGGGCCGGCTGCTGGTCGCCGAACTGCAGGCGATGGGCATCTCCGACGCGCATCTCGATTCCTACGGCTATGTCTATGCGACGATCCCGGCCAACACCGACAAGACGGTGCCGGTGATCTGCTTCTGCTCGCATATGGACACCTCGCCCGACTGCACCGGCAAGAACGTCAGGCCGCAGACCGTGAAGAATTATCGCGGCGGCGACATCGTGCTCCCGGCCGACGCCTCGCAGGTGATCCGCGCTGCCGAGCACGAGGCGCTGGCCGACCAGATCGGCAATGACATCATCACCACCGACGGCACCACCCTGCTCGGCGCCGACAACAAGGCCGGCCTTGCCGAGATCATGGATGCCGCGCATTTCCTGGTGACCAATCCGCAGGTCAAGCACGGTACCATCAGAATCCTGTTCACGCCGGACGAGGAGATCGGCCGCGGCGTCGACAAGGTCGACATCAAGAAGCTCGGCGCCGATTTCGGCTACACCATGGACGGCGAAACCGCGGGCCACATCGAGGACGAGACGTTCTCGGCCGACGGCGCCAGCGTGATCATCGAAGGTGTCGCGACCCATCCGGGCTTCGCGAAAGGCAAGATGGAGCACGCGATCAAGATCGCGGCCGCGATCGTCGATCGGCTGCCCAGGGACACCTGTTCGCCCGAGACCACCGAAGGCAAGGAAGGCTTCCTGCATCCGGTGGCGATCTCCGGCGCGCTGGAGAATGCGCGGATCGACTTCATCGTGCGCGACTTCACCGAGGCCGGTCTGAAGCAGAAGGAAGCGCTGCTGGAAGGGATCGTGAAGGACGTCATGACCGCCTATCCGCGCTCGACCTACCGCATCGAGGTCAAGCAGCAGTATCGCAACATGAAACAGGTGATCGATCGCCACCCCCAGATCGTCGCCTACGCGATCGAGGCGATCGAGCGCGCTGGACTGACGCCGGTGAGGACCTCGATCCGCGGCGGCACCGACGGCTCGCGGTTGTCCTTTATGGGACTGCCCTGCCCGAACATCTTCGCCGGCGAGCACGCCTTCCATTCACGACTCGAATGGGTCAGCCGGCAGGACATGGAGAAAGCCGTGCAGACCATCGTGCATCTGGCGATGATCTGGGAAGAGCGTGCATAGATCCTGCGGCCACCCGGCACGGCGCATCAAGCGCGATCAAGGTCCTTCGGCGAGGCGACAACAGAGGATGCGACAGTCATGCAACGAGCCTGCGAGACGAACCAAGCAATCCGTCGGCCCAGAGGCGCCGCGATCACGCTGCTCGCAACACTCGCCCTTGCGGCTGTCGCTGGTGGCGCGCATGCGAATTCGGGCACTGCGGAACAACGCAGGGCCTGCCGGTCGGACGCCATGAGGCTCTGCCGTGAATTCGTGCCGAACGTCAAGAACATCACGGCGTGCATGGAGCGGAACAAGCGCCACCTCAGCCCGGCGTGCCGCGCTCAATTCAAATAGCTGACCCGGCCTTCTTTGCTCAAGCGCGATGAGTTGGTTGAATCATCATCGCGCTTTGGGTTGTTGTCCAAGCATGATCTCTTCGGAAAACCGCTTCGCACTTTTCCGGATCATGCTTTAGGAAGCCTGCGCGGTCACGATCCAGATCGCGCCCGGCAGCGGCACGGACTCACCCTTCGCGAACGGCGCCAGCGCCTCGCGCATCGACGCGATAGCGGCGGCGCGCACCTGATCCGGGTGGCCTTCCAGGGCGCGGCTGGCGGGTCCGATCTCGAGCGCGCTCTGGATTGCCGCATCGATGCCGCGCCCGGTCGCGATATCGAGCTCGACCTTGCATGGCTCCATGGCAATGCCGGAGAAGCCGGCCTCGCCCAGGATCCGCTTCACCCGCGCTTCGGAGGCGAACGCGAACGGGCCGGGATCCTCGGGGCCGAGCGGCGGCAGCTTCGGCACGTGCTTGTAGACGGCCTGCAGCGGCGCCATGAAGAATGGATTTTCGCGCGGCTCCTGCCAGCAGGCGAAGGCGAGCCGTCCGCTCTTGCGCATCCCCTTGCGCAGATTGGCGAACGACACCGCGGGATCGGCGAAGAACATCACGCCGAAGCGCGAGGCCAGCAGGTCAAAGCTCTCGGGGGCGAACGGATAGACGGTCGCGTCGGCAAGTGCGAACTCGACCGGCAGTCCCTGCGGCGCGCTCTGCCGCGCCTGTTTAAGCATCGGCTCCGAAACATCGACGCCGAGCACGCTCCCCTCGGGCGCGACCTTTGCCGCCAGCGCAAACGTCGAGGCACCGCTGCCACAGCCGACATCGACAACGCGCTCGCCGGCCTTCGGCGCGGCGCGATCGATCAGCAGGTCGAGCACCGGCTGCAGCACGACGTCCTGCGCGGCCTGCCGTGTGGCCCAGCGCTGGCCGCCCGGCCCGTTCCAGTAGGCGATCTGATCGGCGTTTTGCGGGTGACCTGCGTCCATGTGATCAAAACCTTGTTGAGAACCTTCGGCGAAACTCGAGCGGCGCGTCAGCAGGTCTTGCGCGTCGCGGCGCGCAGCATCGGCGCGATCGCGGCTTCCTGCGGCGTCATGTCCTGCGGAAAGGTAGGGCGCGGTCCGGTCAATTTGCAGACGTAGTACTTCATCGACCTGGTCCGCGCTCGGGATTATTTGGCGGCCGCGCTCGTCGGCTTTGCCGGCTTCGTCTTCGCGGCATTCGCCTTCGGTGTGCCCGGCCCGTCATTGGGGCGTGCCATGCCCCATGGGTCGACCGGCTTCTGGTTCGGCACGGCGTTGAGCGCACGCTGATAGGCGCGCTGCTGCCTCTGCTCGTTGGCTTCATCCGCCGGCGACTTCTCGACCTCCTCACGGTATTTCGGAACGTGGTCCGCCTGCGCGAATGCAGGTCCGGCAATGAAGGCCGTCAGAAGAAGAGCGGCAGCGATGATGCGCATGAATCGAGTTCCCGGTTATGCGGTGAACATACCATCTGATTGCGGCGATGTCGGTGCCAATTGGCGCAGGCGGAGCGAGATCATGTAGTGCCGGACCGTCTCGGTGCACAACGAGAAGATCAAGACCGTAATACCTGAAATTACTCATCTTTTTATAACCGCGCATGCTTCGGCTTCGCGGTACGGCACGACCAGCCTTTCGCCGGTACGCGGACACGAAACCGCACTTTCCGCCAGGCCACGGCAAGCTTGGCAGGCGAAACCTATCCGTTTAATCCGCTCGCTTGCGGAGCGTGGAGGCGTACCGATGCGGTTGGTGATTTTGGCTGGACTTGCCGTGGTGTTGTCGGCCGGTGTCGCGGCGGCCCAAACCAGTGTGGGTGGCCCTGGCAAGCGAACGGAGCAGATCGGCGGCCCCAACGCGATGACCAATCCGGTCATGGCCCCGCCGCGCACACCGCGTCCGTCATTGCCGCCCAAGGCTGGAGCTCCGGCTGCCCCGCGTCATTTCGCGCGTTGAACGGGAACGAGAGCTGGTGGCTAGCTCTCCAAGATCTCTCCCGGTTTCGCACGGTCTGACGACGGACAACATGCATACCCGGACCATTGGCTATCGAATGAAACACCATGGACCGCCGACGAGGAGCGAAAAATCCTCCTCCTGAGGGATACGGGAAAGACCCCGCGCGAGATTTCGCTGCTGCTGGGGCGGAGCCAGGCTGCGATCGAGCGAGATTCCGAAAAGTACGCCTGGAGCAATCCCGGTCGACAAGCTCGCCCCGGTCGGTCGGCGTCCAATGCTTCAGCGAGTAATGGGTCTCAAAGCGCGCTCCCCTTCTTCCTTATGAAATGCTCGAACATTTCCTCGCCAAGCAGCGAGCGGCAGCTTTCGTCCTTGCCGCTGCGCCGTGCCAGATCATCGAGGTTGTCGAAGACTTTCCGGATCAGCCGCGTAACTTTCGGATTGATATCCTTGCGATCGTACTGCCTGCCGACAAAGGCGCTGGCGCCGGCGACGAACTTCGGCAGAAGGTAGACGACATCGACGCCACGCCCGTCGGCCCATTCGACCAGACCATTGCCGTCCATCTCATACGTGTCACCGCAATAGATCGTCGCGTAGAGCCCTCCGGCCAATTTGGTCACGAACGCCGCGTTGTCACCGGTCAGCTCTGCAGCGTGCACCGATCCAGCGAGCAAGGTGGCGGTCACCGCTATGGCGTTCAAAACCCGGCGCATCGATCGTCCCGTTGCTGCGCGCATCTCGGATGCGCAACGGTCGATCGATGCTAGTCAGTGAGCCTGACACCGGACTGAATTTGGCGGGAATTTCGCGGTTGAGGAGCTGGCGATCCAGCCCGACAGCCTTCGTCCTGCGACACCGAACACATGGCTGAGTTCATCCGCAAAGGCCGGCTCGCCCAGCCGCAACCCGTGAAGAGCGAAGGCTGGTAGGCGGCGAGAGATTCGAACTCCCGACCCTCTCGGTGTAAACGAGATGCTCTAACCAGCTGAGCTAGCCGCCCTTACCTGCGCGCCTCTTTAGCCTCGCCTGACCCCGAGGCGCAAGGTCGCAAACCGCTCAATCGATCGTCTTCAATCGGTGGGCCGCGCCGGTAATGCCGCGAGATCATTGATCCATGGCGCGGCCGAGCGGCACCAGACCTGACGCCGCGGGGTCAATTGGCCGCGCTGGCGGATGCTGCCCCAGCGGATGCCCCAATCGTCGGGGCCGCCGTCCTCGCCGGCTGTGAACACGGGGGAACCGCACTCACCGCAAAAATGCTGGAAGCGGATCCGGCCATTATCGCCCCTCTTGCCGTACACTTTTGGCGCACATCCGGTCAGCTGGACCTGCTCCGCCGCGCAGATCACGGTGACACGATAGGGCGAGCCCGTGAGCGCCTGACAGTCGGTGCAGTGACAGATCGATACGCGCTCGGCATCGATCTCGGCCTGGTACGTCACTGCCCCGCAATGGCACTGCCCGTCGATCCGCATCCTGCGTTCTCCCGTTCGAACAGAGCGACACCCGCCCACACCGTTCGAGCACGCCGCTCTGGACCATTGTAACGCGCTCGTCCGCATGGCGCCGCAACGGCGCAACCCCGGTATCCCGAAATCGCCTTGTTTGGGATACCAAATCGGGATACGGCGTCGACCTGAACTTTCTCCCCCGCCAGACGCAGCCCCAGAGACAGCCATGTCGCAGATGCTTCAGATCCATGACCAGCTCAGGGAAATGATCCTGTCCCTCGATCTCGGGCCCGGCGAGCGGCTGACCGAGCGCTGGCTGGAGAGCCGGTTCGAGGGATCGCGCACCCCGATCCGCGCCGCGCTGGTGCGGCTCGAAGGCGAAGAGCTGGTGCGCCGCGACGGCCGCAACTGGATCGTCGCGCCGATCGACCTCGGTGAGCTGGAGGCGCTGGCCGAGTTCCGGATTCCGCTGGAGACGACGGCCGTCCGCCTCGCCTGCGCGCGGGCGAGCGAAGCCGACATCGCCGGCGTCGAGGAGATGCTGGATGCCTGCCAGTCCGGCGCGCCGCGCGAGGAATGGCACCGCATCGGCACCGACTTCCATGTCGAGATCGCGCGCTTCTCCGGCAACCCGTTCATCGTCAAGGCAATCAAGGGCGCCATGACCCGGCTGTCGCGGGCGCGCTGGCTGGAAGTGTGGACCGAACCCTCGCGCGAGCAGGCCTGGCGCGAGCACCGCCGGATCCTCGGCTTCATCAAGACCAACGACCCGGAAGCGGCCGCGCGCGAGGCCGCCGACCACATCACCGACACCCGCGACCGCCTGCTGCGCTCACTCAACGAGGACCGCCGCGGCCTGCGGGCGCGGGGCTTCGCCGTGATCGGACTGCGCTGACATGAACGTGGACGTCGATCGCGAAGCCGCCCTGGACGCCGGCCCCTGGAAACGCAACCTCATCGTCTGCGTGTTCGGCTCCTTCACGACCATCGTGGGGATGACGCTGCTGCTGCCGTTCCTGCCGCTCTATGTCGAGCAACTCGGCGTGAGCGACCATGCCGCCATCGTGCAATGGTCGGGCGTGGCCTATGGCGCCGCTTTCCTGAGCGCGGCGCTGACGGCGCCGCTGTGGGGACGGCTGGCGGACCGTTATGGCCGCAAGCTGATGCTGATCCGCGCCAGCCTCGGCATGGCGGTTGCGATGTCGCTGATCGGCATGGCGCACAACGTCTATGAGCTGGTCGGCCTGCGGCTGTTGACCGGCCTGCTCGGCGGCTACGCCTCGGGTTCGACCGTTTTGGTCGCGGCGCAGACGCCGAAAGCGCGGTCCGGCTGGGCGATCGGCGTGCTGTCCGCCGGCATCATGGCCGGCAGCCTGGTCGGTCCCTTGATCGGTGGCGTGCTGCCCGGCCTGATCGGCATCCGCAAGACCTTCTTCCTGATCGGCGGCGTCATCTTCATTACCTTCCTCGGCACCACCTTCCTGATCCGCGAGGACGCGCGTCCGAAGACCGCGACGGGCGGCAAGTCGCGCGGCGGCTGGTCGCTGGTTCCGGACAAGCGGCCGGTCATGGCGATGTGGGGCACCGGCCTGCTGCTGATGATCGCCAACATGTCGATCGAGCCGATCATCACGGTCTATGTCGCGCAATTGGTCGAGGCGCCGCAGGTGACGTTCGTGGCCGGCCTCGTGATGTCGGCGGCGGCGTTCGGCAGCCTGCTGTCCTCCTCGCATCTCGGCAAGCTCGCTGATCGGGTCGGCCACTGGCGGATCATCATCGTCTGCCTTGCGGCCTCGGCGGTGCTGCTGATCCCGCAGGCCTTCGTGGTCAGCGGCTGGCAGCTGATCCTGCTGCGCTTCCTGATGGGGCTGGCGCTCGGCGGCCTGCTGCCCTGCATCGCGAGCGTGATCCGGCACAACGTGCCCGATGCGGTCACCGGCAGCATGCTGGGCTACTCGATCTCGGCGCAATATGCCGGCCAGGTGATCGGCCCGCTCGCCGGCGGATTCATCGGCGGCCATATCGGCATGCGCGCGGTGTTCCTCGGCACCAGCGTGCTGATGGCGCTCGGCGCGCTCGGCAACTTCATGGTCGAGAGGAAGAACTAGTCCGACGGCAACCGCGAGAAACGGAAGTTGCAGTGGCTCGCGCCACCCGCCAATGTTTGCGTCCTTTCCAGGTGGATGCCGCGCGTTGCATAGGCGTCGAAATCAAGCCCGCAGATGTTCGGCAGGATTTCCTGATCGCCATGGCGGGCCGCGAATTTGCAGAAGCCGCAAGCCTTGTAGTCGATGCCGAATTCGAAGCTGTCACCCGGGCCCGGCTCGACGAAATCGTAGACGAAATCCTCCGGGTATTCGTTCTGATGGCTTTTGGCAGCCTGCTCGCGCAGCAAGCCCTGGTTCTCCGACGACATGAACTGACGGCCCGCGGCGAGCCGTTCCGCTGCGGGCTCGGTGAGCAATTGCGCCTTGTAGGTTTCCCGTTCGATCTCGCCGATCACGGACAGCGACACGCCGTGCCGCCGGAGCACACGGCTGATGGCCATAAAGCCGATCAGACGCATGAAGAAATCGCTCATGCGACTTGCCGCGCCGCCGACATAGGGCATTTGGTTCAGCACGATCTCGAATTCTTCCATCACCTGCTGCCTGATCGCGTCGAGATCGGACAGATGCGTGCGGTCGCGTAACATCGCTTCGGCAAGGTCGAGGCGATGGCGCATGGCGGCCTCCATTGCACCGCGATGCTTCGCGTAGAAGGGATGGATGATCTCGGCCATATTACCCTGCGGCATGATGATCTGCTGAACGCGCGATCGGTGCGCATCTTGTCCCGCGTGCGCGCGTTCCGCTCAACCGATTGTTTCTGACTGCCTGAAAGAGTTTTTCTATTCTGAAGCCGTCACCTTCACACCTGGACCCGCGCGCCCATGAGCTATCGCTTGCCTCCCCTGAACGGATTACGCGCCTTCGAGGCCGCCGGCCGCCACCTCAGCTTCAAGACGGCTGCGACCGAACTCGCCGTCACGCCCGGTGCCGTCAGCCAGCAGGTGAAGCACCTGGAACAAGCCCTCGGCGTGCCGCTGTTCCAGCGGCTGCATCGCAGCCTGATCCTCACCGCGCAGGGCGAGGCGCTGCTGCCGCAAGTGGCGGACGCCTTCAAACGCCTGTCGAAGGCCGGCGACACGGTCGCGAAGGCGCTGAAGACGAAGCCGCTTCGCCTTGGCATCTCGCCTGTCCTGAGCGACCAGCCCGACCGACTGCTCGCCCATCTCGCCGGCACGAAGCAGCCGCCCGATTATGTACGGGCGGTGCCGACCGACGACGTCGCCGATCTTCTCGCCGGCCGCCTCGATGCGCTGCTCCGCCCGGGCCCCGGCCCCTATCCCGACCTGCATGCCGAAGTGCTGGCGCTAGCGCCCGGCTTCGGAGCCCACAAGAAGGCCTCGCTGGTGGTCTGGCCCGGCCTCGCCCGCTGCCGCGAATTCACCCGGACACGGGCGCTCCTGGTGAAGGGCTGAGGCACAACCGGGTCGGCCCGCCCGTCACGCAAGCACACGCCAACCGGATCGCGCTTCGTCGCGGCGGGGCACCTCGTTGGCTTGGTCTTCGTTGGCTTGGTCGCATGGCCGGCGGCAGCGAGACCAAGCGCTCCTCATGCCAACAGTTCGGTCCGGTATTTGGCGGACAGCGCCTTTGCTCTTGCAATGCGCTCGGCCCGCTCGGCCTGACTGAGGCTTGGCGGCGGCGCAGTACGACTAGCGACGAGATCGCCGACCGCCAGGAACAATTCCTCCTGGCCTGCCGGAGTGCACATGCAGAGCATGCGCGCCGGCCTGTTGGAGCCGTTCTTGAACGCGTGTGGCGCGTTTGCGGGTATGTTCACCGTCGAGCCCGCGGCTGCCCGATATGGTTGTCCACGGAACATCAGCTCGATTTCGCCGTCGAGGACGGTGAACATCTCCTCGAAGTCGTGACGGTGCGGCGGCGGTCCGCCTCCGGGCGGGATCAGCATGTCGATGAGGCAGTAGCGCCCGCCAGTCTGCTCGCCAGACACGAGGATGGTGTAGGTGCCGCCGACGATCGAGACATGGCGAAGCATCGGATCGTCCGGGTGGGATAGCGTAAGTTTCCGGCTGATATCGTCAGGGGGCAGCGGCGCTCCGGATTGGGTGGTCATCTGATCGCTTCCTTCTGATCTGGGATCGGCTTCAGAAACGCTCCGTGTCGAAGTCCTCAATGAAGCAAGCGAATTCGTCCGCGCCATGGCGATTCTGACCAGCCAGGCGGCTTCGTTCGCCAAAACAAAAACGGCGCCCGAAGGCGCCGTTTGATCTTTCAGATCGGAGGTCGGCTCAGTGCGCCGTCAGGCCGCCGGAGGCTTCATCCGAAGCATCGGGCTTGACGTCGACCTTGCTGCTCTCCTCTTCCCAGGCGATTGGTGCCGGCACGCGGACCAGCGCCTTGGCGATCACCTCATCCAGCCGCGAGACCGGAATGATGTCCATGCCACCCTTGATCGCATCGGAGATCTCCGTGAGATCCTTGGCGTTGTCCTCCGGGATCAGCACCGTCTTGATGCCACCGCGCGCGGCAGCCAAGAGCTTCTCCTTCAGACCGCCGATCGGCAGCACACGGCCGCGCAGCGTGATCTCGCCGGTCATCGCGACATCGTGGCGGACCGGGATGCCGGTCATGACCGAGATGATCGCGGTGGCCATCGCGACACCGGCGGACGGACCGTCCTTCGGGGTCGCGCCCTCCGGCACGTGGACGTGGATGTCGCGGCGGTCGAACAGCGGCGGCTCGATGCCGTAGTTGATCGCCCGCGAGCGCACGTAAGACGCCGCAGCCGAGATCGACTCCTTCATCACGTCGCGCAGGTTACCCGTCACCGTCATCTTGCCCTTGCCGGGCATCATGACGCCTTCGATGGTGAGCAGCTCGCCGCCGACATCGGTCCAGGCCAGACCGGTGACGATACCGACCTGATCCTCGCTGTCGATCTCGCCGAAGCGATACTTCGGCACGCCGAGGAACTCTTCGATGTTCGCCTCGGTGACCTTCACCGACTTCTTCTTGGAGATCATCAGCTCCTTCACCGCCTTGCGGGCGAGTGTGGAGAGCTCACGCTCCAGGTTACGCACGCCCGCTTCGCGGGTGTAGCGGCGGATCATCAGCAGCAGGGCGGCGTCGTCGATCGACCATTCCTTGGAATCCAGACCGTGCTTGGAGAGCGCGCTCGGGATCAGGTGCTTGCGCGCGATCTCGACCTTCTCGTTCTCGGTGTAGCCGGCGATCCGGATGATCTCCATGCGGTCCATCAGCGGGCCCGGAATATTCAGCGTATTCGCGGTCGTGATGAACATCACGTTGGACAGGTCGTAGTCGACCTCAAGGTAGTGATCGTTGAAGGTCGAGTTCTGCTCGGGGTCCAGGACCTCGAGCAGCGCCGACGACGGATCGCCGCGGAAATCGGCGCCCATCTTGTCGATCTCGTCCAGCAGGAACAGCGGATTCGAGGTCTTCGCCTTCCGCATCGACTGGATGATCTTGCCGGGCATCGAGCCGATATAGGTGCGGCGGTGACCGCGGATCTCGGCCTCGTCACGCACGCCGCCGAGCGACACGCGGACGAACTCGCGGCCGGTCGCTTTCGCGATCGACTTGCCGAGCGAGGTCTTGCCGACGCCGGGAGGTCCGACCAGGCACAAGATCGGTCCGGTCAGCTTGTTGGCGCGCGACTGCACCGCGAGGTACTCGACGATGCGGTCCTTGACCTTCTCGAGCCCGTAGTGATCGGAGTCCAGCACCGCCTGCGCGGCTTCAAGGTCCTTCTTGACCTTGGACTTCTTGCCCCACGGGATCGACAGCAGCCAATCCAGATAGTTGCGCACGACGGTCGCTTCCGCGGACATCGGCGACATCTGACGCAGCTTCTTCAGCTCGTGCTGCGCCTTCTCGCGTGCTTCCTTGGAGAGCTTGGTCTTGGAGATCTTCTCCTCCAGATCGGCCAGCTCGTCGCGACCTTCGTCGTCGCCGAGCTCCTTCTGGATCGCCTTCATCTGCTCGTTCAGGTAATACTCGCGCTGGGTCTTCTCCATCTGGCGCTTGACGCGAGAGCGGATGCGCTTCTCGACCTGCAACACCGAGATCTCGCTCTCCATCAGGCCGAGCACCTTCTCCAGGCGCTGGGTGACGGACAACGTCTCCAGGATCGCTTGCCGATCGGCAATCTTGACCGCGAGATGCGAGGCAACGGTATCGCCGAGCTTGGCGAAATCGGTGATCGCCTGAACCACCCCGACGACCTCGGCGGAGATCTTCTTGTTCAGCTTCACATAGCTTTCGAAGTCGGACACCACCGAACGCGACAGCGCCTCGGCTTCGACCGAGGTGGCGTCGGCGTCGGCGAGCGCGACCGCGGTCGCTTCGTAATACTCGCTGCGGTCGGAATACTTCTCGACGCGCGCGCGCTCGAGGCCCTCGACCAGCACCTTCACGGTGCCGTCGGGCAGCTTCAACAGCTGCAGGACGCTGGCGAGCGTACCGGTCTCGTAAATTGAATCGGGTGCCGGATCATCATCGGACGCGTTCTTCTGCGTTGCGAGCATGATCAGCGCGTCGTTCTTCATCACCTCTTCGAGCGCGCGGATCGATTTCTCGCGACCGACGAAGAGAGGCACGATCATGTGCGGGAACACGACGATGTCGCGGAGCGGCAGCACCGGATAGGAATGGCTTTCGCCGTGGACGATCGTTGGCCGGGGTTTTGAGGTCGTCATGGCCTTATCCTTTTGTTTTGCCCCCTTGCTCGCAGTCCGCCTGCTTGCGCAACCGCCACAAGGTGCCTTGGTGATCCGGAAAAAGATTGCCGTCAGCAGTCGCTTATTCCGCATCGTAAAGCGACGAATCTCAACGCATGAGATCCCTCACCGACAGCATTAGGTGGCTATCAGGCCGGGGGGTGTCAAGTCTGAGAAGTGCCCGGAAATTCAGGCTAAACAGGCATTTACTGCAATGCCAACATGGCCGCGATTGCTGCGCCATTGCGGCCGCCGGATCGACCGGCAGCCGTGCATTTTTGACGGGTCGCGACGAGCGCCGTTACGCGCTCGCGCTGCTCTCGACGGCGCGGTCGGAACGATCCGCGTAGATGTAGAGCGGACGCGCCGTTCCCTCGACGACTTCGCGCGAGATCACGACTTCCTCGACGCCTTCCAGACCCGGGAGGTCGAACATGGTCTCGAGCAGGATGCTCTCCAGGATCGACCGCAGGCCGCGGGCGCCGGTCTTGCGCTCGATCGCCTTGCGGGCGACCGCGCCAAGCGCCTCGTCGGCGAAGGTCAGCTCGATGTTCTCCATCTCGAACAGCCGCTGGTACTGCTTCACCAGCGCGTTCTTCGGATCGGTGAGGATCTTCTTCAGCGAGGCCTCGTCGAGGTCTTCCAGCGTCGCGACGACAGGCAGACGGCCGACGAACTCCGGGATCAGGCCATACTTGAGCAGATCTTCCGGCTCGACGTGACGGAAGATCTCACCGGTACGGCGGTCCTCCGGCGCGAGCACCTGCGCCGCGAAGCCGATCGAGGTCGAGCGGCCGCGCGCGGAGATGATCTTCTCGAGGCCCGAGAACGCACCGCCGCAGATGAACAGGATGTTGGTGGTATCGACCTGCAGGAACTCCTGCTGCGGATGCTTGCGGCCGCCCTGCGGCGGAACCGAGGCCACCGTGCCTTCCATGATCTTCAGCAGCGCCTGCTGGACGCCCTCGCCCGACACATCGCGGGTGATCGAGGGATTGTCCGACTTGCGGCTGATCTTGTCGATTTCGTCGATGTAGACAATGCCGCGCTGCGCACGCTCGACATTGTAGTCGGCGGCCTGCAGCAGCTTCAGGATGATGTTCTCGACGTCCTCGCCGACATAGCCGGCTTCAGTCAGCGTCGTCGCGTCAGCCATGGTGAACGGAACGTCAAGGATGCGGGCCAGCGTCTGCGCGAGCAGCGTCTTACCCGAACCGGTCGGACCGATCAGCAGGATGTTCGACTTCGCCAGTTCGACGTCGTTGTGCTTGGTCTGATGGTTGAGCCGCTTGTAGTGATTGTGGACCGCGACCGACAGCACCTTCTTGGCATGGCTCTGGCCGATCACGTAGTCGTCCAGGACCTTGCAGATTTCCTTCGGCGTCGGGATGCCGTCGCGCGACTTCACCAGCGAGGACTTGTTCTCTTCACGGATGATGTCCATGCAGAGTTCGACACACTCGTCGCAAATGAAGACAGTCGGTCCGGCAATCAGCTTGCGAACTTCATGCTGGCTCTTGCCGCAGAACGAGCAATATAGCGTGTTCTTGGCGTCGCTCGTGCCGACCTTACTCATTCATTATCTCCGTCCGCCGTTCGATCTCGTTTGCCAGATCGACCCAATCCGGCACACAACCGGCGTCTTGGGTAGATAGAGCAAATTCCGTACCAAAAAAGACCCTACGCAATACTGACCGTGCGAATCACGGTTTACTCGAATCTCCGCGATCTTAGCCGATGCATCACAGCCAACCATGCTGGCACCCGACTATCAAGAATTCGCTAATCGCGGGGCCGGCTCAAGACCGTGACAATACCGTGATTTTCCACGATCGCACGCGGAATACGCGTCGAAATCCACGGGACGTTGCGGGATTACCACGGCGGCCGATGAGCACGAAAGCGGAACTTTCTGTCGTGCGCACGCAGTTACCGGCGGGGTCCGCCGTCCTGCATTGCCGGGTATGTGAGGCGTCAATGTGGAGATCACACCGACGCCTCCAGGCGTCCTGTCAGATCAGGCGGCCTTCTCAGGCGGCCTTGGCGCTCGCCGGATCCTCGGGGCGCTTGTCGATGACCTTGTCGACGAGGCCGAACGCCTTGGCATCCTCGGCGGTGAGGAACTTGTCGCGCTCCAGCGCGTCCTCGATCGCCTTGTAGGTCTGGCCGGTGTGTTTCACATAGATCTCGTTGAGGCGCTTCTTGAGATTCAGGATCTCCTGCGCGTGCAGCATGATGTCGGTGGCCTGGCCCTGGAAGCCGCCGGAGGGCTGGTGCACCATGATGCGGGAGTTCGGCAGCGTGAAGCGCATGTCCTTCTCGCCGGCTGCCAGCAGCAGCGAGCCCATCGAGGCCGCCTGCCCCGTGCACAGCGTCGACACCGGCGGACGGATGAACTGCATCGTGTCGTAGATCGCAAGGCCCGACGTCACCACGCCGCCCGGCGAGTTGATGTACATCGAGATTTCCTTCTTCGGATTCTCGGCCTCGAGGAACAGCAACTGCGCGACGATCAGCGTCGACATGCCGTCTTCCACCCCACCGGTGACGAAGATGATGCGCTCTTTCAGCAAGCGCGAGAAAATGTCGTAAGCGCGTTCGCCGCGATTGGTCTGCTCGACGACCATCGGCACGAGGTTCATGTAGGTTTCAACGGGATCGCGCATGAAAGAACCCAAGGGTTAGGGGTGATGCAGAACTTGACTTAAGACTACTTGGCTCAAAGGCTACTTGGCTGAGGCCGGTCGGCTTAAGGCTTAACCCAGATAAGGGCCAATTTCCGGCCGACAAGACCGACACTAGCCAACCGGGCAGGGTCGCAGACGTTGAAGCCGATTCGCGGCGACGCGCCTAGCGAGGGTACCCTCGCCAGACGCGCTTTCGCGGTTCATCATTAACGCGAGGTGCCGGAATTAGGCGGCAGTCTTCTCGGCGTCTTCATCCTTGAACAGCTCATCCTTGGTGACCTTCTTCTCGGTCACATTGGCGAGCTCGAGCACGAAGTCGACGACCTTGTCCTCGTAGATCGGGGCGCGGAGCTGGGCCAGCGCCTGGGCGTTGCTGCGGTAGTAATCCCAGACTTCCTTTTCGCGGCCGGGCGCCTGGCGCGCGCGCTCGATCACGGCGCGCGACACTTCATCGTCGGTCACGGTGATCTTGTTCTTCTCGCCGATCTCAGAGAGCACGAGGCCGAGGCGGACGCGGCGGTCGGCGATCTTCTGGTACTCTTCCTTGGCCGCATCCTCGGTGGTGTTCTCGTCGGCAAAAGTCTTGCCGGACGAGTCCATCTCGGCCTTGATCGAGTTCCACATCAGGTTGAACTCTTCGGCGACAAGCGACGGCGGCGCCTCGAATTTGTGGCTCTCGTCGAGCCGGTCGAGCAGCGCGCGCTTGACCTTCTGGCGGGTCGCACCGGCGAACTCGGCGGTCAGGCGCTCGCGCATCAGTTCCTTGAGCTTGTCGAGCGACTCGAGGCCGAGGGTCTTGGCAAACTCGTCGTCGACCGTGATCTCGCCCGGCGCCTCGATCAGCGTCGCGGTGGTCTCGAACTCGGCCGGCTGACCAGCGAGCTTCTCATTGAGGTAGTTCTTCGGGAACGGGACCTTCAGCGTCCGGGTCTCGCCCGAGCCGATGCCGGTCAGCTGCTCCTCGAAGCCCGGGATGAACTGGCCGGCGCCGATCACGACCTGGATGCCCTCGCCGGTGCCGCCCTCGAAGGCCTCACCGTTGATGGTGCCCTTGAAGCTGATGGTGACGCGATCGCCCTTCTCCGCCTTGGCGCCTTCGGCCTTGGCAATGTACGGACGGCTGCCTTCGGCGACCCGCTTGATGGCATCGTCGACGTCGGCGTCGGCGACATCGACCACCGGCTTCTCGACCGAGAACGACTTGAAATCGGCGAGCTGGATCGGCGGCACCACTTCGATCGCGACGGTGTAGGTCAGGTCGGTCTTGCCCGAGAGCAGTTCCTCAACCTCGTCCTTCTCGGTCGGCATCGTGATCTTCGGCTCGCCGGCAAGGCGGAAGCCGCGGTCTTCGAACAGCTGCCGGTTGGTGTCGCTGATGGTCTGGTCGATGGTCTCGGCCATGACCGAGCGGCCATAGATCTTCTTCAGATGAGCCACCGGCACCTTGCCGGGACGGAAGCCGTTGAGACGGACCTTGTCCTTGAGGTCGACCAGCTTGGCGCCCGCCTTGGCATCGAGATCGGATGCCGGAACGCTGATCTTGAATTCGTGCTTCAGTCCCTCGTTGAGGGTCTCGGTGACCTGCATGGTATCAATCTTCTTCCGCTTTTGCCGCGGCCCGAGCGGCCGTGGCAGTGTTCAATCTGTTCGACGCGTGAGCCTTGCGGCCTGACGTCTGTGGGTTCGGCGAACCGTCATCCCCTGCGGGGCGAAGGCTCTCCAAGAATTCGTCATGCAAACGCTGTAAGCGCTTGGTGCGGGCGGAGGGACTCGAACCCCCACAACTTTCGTCACTGGAACCTAAATCCAGCGCGTCTACCAGTTCCGCCACGCCCGCGCGAAAAGCATCCAGTCCGGCCGCGATGCCGCGGGCGGCCGGGCTTATAACATGCGCCCACCGGTTCGCAGCAAAAAAATGGCCGCTGGCGACCTCATCCCGCGACCGATCGCGACTGGACAGGTGCACTCGAAAATGGTCCGCATCGGCCCGATGACAAGCCCTGTAGCACGTCCCGAATTTTCCCTCACGCGGCGCGATCTGATGGCCGCCTTCGGCGCCGCGGCGCTTTGCCCCGCCTGGCCCGTCACGGCCCTGGCGCAGGGCCGGACGGCAGTCGCGCTCACGGCCAAGACCGACGGCATTTCGCTTCGCCCTGGGGGCGGACAGGAAACCCCGGCCTGGTCGCTCGGAAGTGACGAGCTCCGCTTCAAGCGCGGCGAAGTACTGGACGTGACCTTCGGCAACGAATTGCCGGTCGCGGCCGCGCTGGATTGCCGTGGCCTCGATGGCGTCCCCGCCGCCGAGCCGCTGACATCCCGGGCGCCGCTCGCCACCGGGGCAAAGGACAGCTTTCAGCTCCCGCTCCGGCATGCAGGTACCTTCCTGTGCGCACCGCTGGTCGGCGACGATGCTTCGGCGCCAACCCGGCCGCGGCCGCTGATCGTCACCGGCACGTCGCCGGTCGCGATCGATCGAGACGAGGTCCTGCTGATCGAGGAATGGCGGCTGCGGTCGGACGGAACCGCGATCCCGCCCGGAAGCGATCCGAAAGATTCGACGCCGATTCATACAATTAACGGCAAAACCTCATACGACATCTCGGCACCGGCCAACGCCCGCCTCAGATTCCGCTTTATCAATGGCAGCCAACGCAGCGTGCTGGCGGTCAAGCTGGAGAACCTCGAGGTCCGCGTGATGGCCATCGACGGCCAGCCGGCCGAGCCGTTCCCCGCCCGCAATGGTGCGCTGATACTGGCGCCGGGAAGCCGCACCGACGTCTTTGTCGACGCCGTGGGACCGGCGGGGACAACCTTTGCGATTCTGTTGCACGACGGCAAGCAGGCGCGCCCGGTCGGCAAGCTCGCCATCTCGAACGAGCCGCCGCTCCGGGCGGCGCCGTTCCCGCCGGCGCCGCCGCTACCCGGCAACGACATGCCCGCTCAGCTCGATCTGAAAAGCGCCGCGCGATTCGATCTGGCACTCGGCGCACCGGCTGAATGGTTCCGCACGGCGGATTTCAAGCCGTCCGTCGTTCCAGCGTTTCAAGCCAGGGCCGGCCGGGCGGTGGTGCTGGCCCTGACCAACCGCGGCGCATTGGCCAGCGTGTTTCACCTGCATGGCCATCACTTCCGCCTGCTCGACCGGCTCGACGACGGCTGGAAGCCCTATTGGCTCGACACGCTCGCGGTCGAACCGGGCGAGACCCAGCGCATCGCCTTCCTCGCCGAATATCCTGGCCGCTATCTGATCGAGCAGGTCGCGAACGATTGGGCCGCGCCACGGCTCGTCCGATGGTACAATGTCCAATAACGATAACGGGAAACGCTCATGAGCCAGACAGTTGCAGCGATCCGCGAAGTCCGTGCGCGAAGCGTCGTGGTGCCGCTCAAGCGCCCCGTGAAGAACGCCTTCGGCGTGATCGATACCGGCCCGCTGGTCTTGATCGATGTCGAGACCGATCAAGGCGTTACCGGCCGCGCCTACATCTTCGCCTACAGCAAGCTCACACTTAAACCACTGGCGTATCTGATCCAGGAAATCGGCCGCGAGCTGGTCGGCAAACCGGTCGCGCCATTCGATCTGATGAAGGCACTGGACGCCAAGTTCCGCCTGCTCGGCTGGCAGGGTCTGGTTGGCATGGCCGTCTCAGGTCTCGACATGGCCTGTTGGGACGTGCTCGGCCAGCTCGCCGGCCGGCCGCTGGTCGAACTGCTTGGCGGCTCGGCGAAGCCGATCAAGGCCTATGACAGCTACGGCGTGGTCGATCCTGTCAGCGACGAGCGCGCGCTGCGCCGTTCGCTCGACCAGGGCTTTCGCGGCATCAAGATCAAGGGCGGCGACGGCGATGCCGCCAATGACGAGCGCGTCGTAAGGGGCGTGCGCGCCCTGCTCGGCCCCGACATCGCGCTGATGATCGACTTCAACCAGTCGCTCGATCCGGCTGAAGCGACCCGCCGCATCGCGCGGCTTGCACCCTACGACCTGCACTGGATCGAGGAGCCGGTGCCGCAGGAGAGCCTGTCCGGACACGCCAAGGTCCGCGAGACCTCGCCGACGCCGATCCAGGCCGGCGAGAACTGGTGGTTCCCGCGCGGCTTCGCCGAGGCGATCGCGGCCGGCGCGTCCGACTTCATCATGCCGGACGTGATGAAGGTCGGCGGCGTCACCGGCTGGATGCAGGTCGCCGGACAGGCCGACGCCGCATCGATCCCGATGTCGAGCCATCTGTTCGCGGAGGTCAGCGCGCATCTGCTCGCGGTGACGCCGACCGCGCACTGGCTCGAATTCCTCGACTTCGCCGGCGCGATCCTGGCGGAGCCTGCCGAGATCAGAGACGGCGCGGTGACCGCCCGCGGTCCCGGCCTCGGCATCACCTGGAACGAGCCGGCGATCGCGAAGCATCTGGTGAGCTAGCGCATGATCCGGAAAAGTGCGAAGCGGCTTTCCGAAAAGATCATGCGCAAACAAGCGGCTAAAGCGAGATGACGATTCAACCTCATCACATCTCGCTTTAGCGCGCGCTTCACCTTTGCTGAGCGTTCATGTAGTCGTCGGGACATCGGAGCGCGCAATGTCCAACAGCAACAAACTGACCCTCAAATTTCGCTGTCCGGCAGAGCTTGAGGGCCTGCTTCCGCCACCGATGCCGGCGGCCCAGGGCGTCCCCGACTGGCTCAAGACGATGCCGGCGACCTCGTTCAGCTCGATCAACCAACATGACGACGACACTATCAAGCGCTGTCCGCCCTTCGTCGATGCAATGACCTGCGGATTCTTGCTGCCGCTGGTATGCGATCTGAGAATCGAGAACGGCGAGATCACCTGGGACCAGGACCTGCCGCCGGGAGGCACGCCGGA
>CALRXG020000020.1:0-28290 GCA_943372075.1 Bordetella parapertussis
CGATCGAGGCGATGCTGGAGAAGCCGAGCCGCCGCTCCGCCGCCCATTCGATCATCGCCGATGCGACCGCGCCGGATTGCGAGATCAGTGCGACATGTCCATCGGACGGCTGATGCGAGGCGAAGCTCGCATTCAGCTTCGCACGCGGCACCATGACGCCGAGGCAATTCGGCCCGATCAGGCGCATGCCGTGCCGCCGCGCCGTCTGCCCGGCAATGTCCGCAAGCGAGCCCGCGCCGTGGCCGAGACCGGCCGACAGGATCGCGGCACCGGCAACGCCGGCCACGGCCGCCTCCGCCACGATCTCGGGGACCGCAGCCGCCGGCGCGCTGATGACGACGAAATCGGGCGTGAACGGGAGCGACTTCAGATCCGGAACGGTCGGCACGCCGTCGACATCGGCGTATTGCCGGTTGACGACGCCGACCTTGCCGCCGAAGCCGCTCGCCTTGATGTTTCGCAGCACCGCCGCGCCGAGCGATGACGGTCGCGGGCTGCCGCCGACCACCGCGATGCTTCGCGGCGAAAATACCCGCTCCAGGCCGAAGGTCGACATTGCATGGTCTCGCAGGCAAGCGCGTGACGCGCTCCGGATGAACTCTACTTCTTCGTTCGACCCATTGTAACCGCTGCGACCTCTGGTCCGTATGACGGAACGCAGCACTCCGTCTAATGCAGACCCAGCGCCTGCGCCAAGTTGAAAGTCAGGAAACTCGCGGCATAGGCCAGCGCCAGCATGTACAGGAACGTCACCACCATCCACTTCGCGCCGCCGGTCTCGCGGCGGATCACCGCGAGCGTCGAGGCGCATTGCGGGGCGAAGATGTACCAGACCAGCATCGACAGCGCGGTGGCGAGTGTCCATTTCTGCGCCAGCACCTGGCCGATCGCATCCGCCGCCTCCTTGCCGCCCTCGATCGAATAGACGGTGCCGAGCGCGGCGACCGCGACCTCGCGCGCCGCCATGCCCGGGATCAGCGCCACCGCGATCTGCCAGTTGAAGCCGATCGGCCGCAGCAGCGGCTCGAGCGCATGGCCGATCATTGCCGCGAAGCTGTAATTGATGGCCGGCCCCTCGGCGCCGGCCGGCGCTTGGGGGAACGAGGCCAGGAACCAGATCAGCACCATCATCGAGAGAATGGTGGTGCCGGCACGGTACAGGAACATCTTGGCGCGGTTGAACACGCCGATCGCGATGCTGCGCAGCCGCGGCATCTTGTAGTCGGGCAATTCCAGCATGAACGGCGCCGGCGCGTGGTCGCGCCACAGGAAGAACTTTGCGATCGCCGAGACCGTCAGCGCGCTGGTGATGCCGGCGGCATAGAGCCCGAACATCACGAGTCCCTGCAAATTGACGAAGCCCCACAGCGTGGTCGACGGCACGAAGGCGGAAATGATCAGCGTGTAGACCGGAATCCGCGCCGAGCAGGTCATCAGCGGCGCGATCAGGATCGTGGTCAGGCGATCGCGCGGATTGTCGATCACCCGCGTCGCCATGATGCCGGGGATGGCGCAGGCGAAGCTCGACAGCAGCGGAATGAAGGCCCGGCCGTGCAGCCCGGCGCCGCCCATGATGCGGTCCATCAGGAACGCGGCGCGCGCCATGTAGCCGAAATCTTCCAGCAGCAGGATGAACAGGAAGATGATGATGATCTGCGGCAGGAACACGATGACGCTGCCGACACCCGAGATCACGCCGTTCTGCAGGAAGCTCTGCAACAGGCTCCAGTTCGCGGGCAGGATGTCGTGGATCACCTGTCCGAGCGCGGCGAAGCTGTCCGAAAGCAATTCCATCCCGGGCTGCGCCCAGGTGAACACCGCCTGGAACATCACGAACAGGATCACGGCCAGGATCACCAGGCCCCAGACCGGATGCAGCACGACGGAATCGATCCGGTTGGTCAGCGTGTCGGGCTTGGCCGGCAGCGTCACCGCCGCTGCGATGATGCGATCCGCCTCGCGCTGCGCCGCCTTGAGATCGGCGATCGTCGGCGTGGTCCATTCGCTGGCCACCGCTTCATGCGCCTTCGACAGGAATTCGTCGGTCCGTTTCAGCAGCTCGTCGACACCGCCCTTGCGGACCGCGACCGAGGTGACGATCGGCAGCCCCAGCTCCTGCGACATCCGGTCGAGGTCGATCGTGACGCCGCGGCGCCTGGCGATGTCGATCATGTTCAGCACGAGCATCATCGGCCGGCCGATCCGCTTCAGCTCGAGCACCAGCCGCAAGGTCAGCCGCAGGTTGGTGGCGTCGGCGACGCACAGCATCAGATCGGGCACCGCCTCGCCCTCGAAGCGGCCGAGCACGATGTCGCGGGTGATCTCCTCGTCCGGGCTGCGGCCGCGCAGCGAATAGGTGCCCGGCAAATCGAGCACGGTCACGCTGCGGCCTTCCGGGGTGACGAAGCCGCCGGATTTGCGCTCGACCGTGACGCCGGGATAGTTGGCGACCTTCTGGGTGCTGCCGGTCAACCGGTTGAACAGCGACGTCTTGCCGGTGTTCGGCGCACCGACCAGCGCCAGACGCAAGGATGCAGCTGTCATTCGACGATCACGGCCATGGCTTCGCTCCGGCGCAGCGCGATCGTGATGCTGTCGACGCGCACCGCGATCGGGTCCCTCCGGATCGTCCCCTCGTGCAGGATTTCCACGCGCGCGCCTTCCACAAATCCCATCTCGACCAGGCGCTGCTCCAGCTCCTGCGGCGAGAGCGATGAGCCCGTCACGAGCGCATCGAGCCTGATGATCCTGCCGACAAAACCGCGATCCGCATGTCCGAGCCGGGTGTCCCGAAAACTGTCCTGGGTGGTGTTTGGATCGCCTGTCATCCGGCCTGTTTTTCAGCAGGTAGTCACAGGGTCAAGCATTTGCCCGTGAGAGGTTTTAGAACTCCTAAAAACAGCGCCTGCGATCGGCATCCCGGCCGATTTTCCGCTTGACTGAAGCTGTCTTGTTAACGGGGGCGTGATCCCGGCGGACGGCGTCCGGCCCGGCCGGACGCATGGACGGCCGCGCCGGCGGCCGTCCACCTGCGGCGCCCTCCGGAGCCGGGTTTGGGTTTCTCCAGCGCAACGGTTTGCGTTAAGGTCCGCAAGGAGCCGGAGCGCCCGTGCAACCCGCACAACGCAATTCGCTGAAACTGCTGCGATGGATGATGGCCGCCTCGCTGGCCCTTCCGCTGGCGCTGTTCGGCTTCGCATCTGCGATGTCCCGGATCTCGAACAGCGAGGCCGCCGACCAGGAGATCCAGCGGACGCTCGATGTCACCCATGAGCACGCGCTCAAGGTGTTCGAGACCATCGACCGCAGCCTGTCCGAGATCGCCGAGGTTGTCCGCGGCATGAGCGATGCCGAAATCGTCGCGCACGAGAAGAACCTGCACGACCGGCTGCGCCAGGTCGCCGAGGCGCTTCCCCAGGTGAAATCGCTCTGGGTGTTCGATGCCAACGGCCGGGCGCTCGTCAACAGCCTGGTCGAGCCGGCCCCCGACGTCGATTTCTCGGACCGGGACTACTTCCGGATCCATGCCCAGGGCGACATCGGCACCTTCATCGGCGAGGTGCTGACGCCGCGACTGCCCTATCAGGGCGCGCGCTTCTTCAGCGTCGGCCGGCGCCGCAACAACCGGGATGGCAGCTTTGCCGGCGTGATCCAGGCCTCGGTGCTTCCCGAATATTTCGAGAATTTCTACGCCCGGATCGGCCGTGAGCCTGGCAGCTTCCTGGCGCTGATCCGGAGTGACGGCGCGGTGCTGGCGCACTTCCCGGTCGTCGACCACCAGGCCAGGTTCGAGCCGGGCGGGCCGCTCGGACAACAAATGGCCGCCAATCCGCAGGCCGGCACCATGACGATCCGCTCTCCCGTCGATGGCATCGAACGGCGCATGCGCTACGAGCGGCTGCCCGAATACCCGCTCTATGTCAGCGCGGGCCTCGAAACCTCGGCGATCCGGGCGCGCTGGATTACGACCATGGCCCAGCATTTGATCTTCGGCATCCCGGCCACAGCCCTGCTGTTTGGCCTGCTGGCGCTCGCCTACCAGCGAACCGAGCGCCTGGAGGAGGAGGCCAACCGGCGGATCGAGGCCGAGGATGCGCTGCGGCATGGCCAGCGGCTGGAAGCGCTCGGGCAACTCACCGGCGGCGTCGCGCACGATTTCAACAATCTGCTCACCGTGATCCGCGCGTCGGTCGACATGTTGCGGCGGCCGGACCTGCCGGAGCCGCGGCGGCAGCGCTACATCGACGCGATCTCCAACACCGTGAACCGTGCCGCCAAGCTCACCAACCAGCTGCTCGCGTTCGCGCGCCGGCAGACCCTGAAGCCGGAAGTGTTCGACGCCTGCCAGAACGTCCGGACCCTGTGCGAGATGATTGCCACCCTGATCGGCTCGCGGATCGAGATCGCAGCGCAGGTGCCCGACGAGATCTGCCTGGTCAACGCCGATGCGGGTCAGTTCGAAACCGCCGTGATCAACATGGCGGTGAATGCGCGCGACGCCATGGATGGCGTCGGCCGGCTCACGATCGCGGTCCACCCGGTGAGCAGCCTGCCGGCCAACGTCGCCGGCGCGCCGAGCGCGCATGGCCATGTCGCTGTTACGGTGACCGATACCGGCGTCGGAATTCCGCCGGAGCTGTTCGGCCGGATCTTCGAGCCGTTCTACACCACCAAGGAGGTCGGCCAGGGCACCGGCCTCGGCCTGTCGCAAGTGTTCGGCTTCGCCAAGCAGTCCGGTGGCGAGGTGGATGTCACCAGCGAAGTCGGCAAGGGCGCGACCTTCACGCTCTATCTGCCGCGCGTCGTCGGCGACCACGACACGCCGTCGCCGCTCGCCGACGATGCGCTGCCGGTCGATGCGACCAACGCATCGGTCTTGATCGTCGAGGACAATGCCGAGGTTGGAAAATTCGCCGCCGACACGCTGACCCAGCTCGGCTGCACCTGCGTGCTGGTGGAGAACGCCACCCACGCGCTGGAGGAGCTTGCCGTTGACCCAGGCCGGTTCGACCTCGTGTTCACCGACGTCGTGATGCCCGGCATGAGCGGCATCGAGCTCGCGGAGGAGATCCGCCGGCAGCGGCTCGACCTGCCAATCGTGCTTGCCTCCGGCTACAGCCAGGTGCTGTCGCAACAAGGCAGCGGCGGCTTCGAGCTGCTGCAGAAGCCCTACTCGGCCGAACAGCTTTCGCGCGTACTGCACAAGGCCGCGCGCTCGCGCCGGCTGCGGCGGGACCAGGCGCCGGCTGGGTGAGTGAATCGCGCGCGTGCCATGCGTCAAAGCGAACGGTTGGAATGAGAACCAGCCGCGGGTAACGGTAGCCGCGGAGCGAGCAGATCCCGACCTGCTTTGCTCTCATGAGCAAAGCGACCTCTCCAAGGGGGAGGTGAAACGAGAGCGGGATGGTACATGCCTCACGACAGGGGAGCCACGCGATGATCGACCATATCGGCTTTTCGGTCTCCGACTATGAGCGCGCGAAGGCGTTCTACCAGACGGCGCTGGCGCCGCTCGACTACAGCCTGATCATGGAGGTGCCCGCGGAGGTGACCGGCCACGCGCCTGCGGCGGGTTTCGGTGCCAACGGCAAGCCGGACTTCTGGATCGGCGGCGAAGGCGCGATGAACAAGCCGGTGCATATCGCCATCATCGCCAAGGACCGCGCCACCGTCGATGCCTTCTACGCGGCGGCGATGGCGGCCGGCGGCCGTGACAATGGCGCGCCCGGGATCCGTGCGCATTATCACCCCAACTATTACGGCGCGTTCGTGCTCGATCCCGACGGGCACAACATCGAGGCCGTCTGTCACACCCCCGGTTGAGGAACACCCCAGCGCGCGGTCCGTTGTCGCTTCGCACCCCAACGGAGCGATCAACGTGCGCGACGCGACGCAAGGGCTCGATGGAATGCCGATCGAGCCTCCGGAGATTCCGCCGACCACGCCGGGCACGCCGAGCGAGCCGCCGCCGGGAATTCCGCCAGGTAATCCGCAGCCTGAGATTCCGCCGCCGGTGCGCGAACCCGGCGAGCCGCCGCGGCCCGACGAATTGCCCGGCAAGACGCCCGACGAATCACCGGTGCGCGGACCGCCCGCGCCATCCGGCCCGCCGGCTGCGACAGATCGACCCGCCACCCGGTGAGACACCGGGGCGCCGCAGTTCCAAGTCGATCGCAAGTGTGTCCGAGCGTTTCTTCTGAACGCGCCGTGAACAAGCTCGCATGCAACCCGTTATAATGTCGAAATAAACTTGGCCGATGATTCGGCGCTCGCCACAATCCGGCCCAACGGCTGGCAATTCATCGTGCTGCCGAATTGTTCGGCTCTCTGTTTCCTTCCTGCCCAGACTTTTCCGCCGGGGACTCCAAAGACCATGACAAAGCTTCGTCTCGTGCTGCTTGCCACGACTGCGCTGACGGTGATGCAGTTCGCCACTTCAGCGTCGCACGCACAAACCTCGCCGCTGGTCGTCGCGCAGGCGCAGCCCAAGGAAGAAACCGGGCCTGACGGAAAGCCGAAGGCGCGGCCCGCGCCGGGCGCACCCGCGCATCCGGCACCGCCGGCAGCCGCGCCGCATCCGCAGGCGCCACCGCCCGCCGCCGCGCCGCCCGCGCATCCTGCTCCGCCGCCGGCCGCAGCACCCGCACGTCCGACGCCACCACCGGCGCCTCCTGCTGCGGCTCCTGCACACCCGACGCCGCCGGCTCCGCCTGCTGCCGCACCGGCGCGCCCCGCTCCGCCTCCGCCGCCCGCGGCCGCCCCCGCGCATCCGACGCCGCCCGCAGCTCCGGCACGGCCCGAACCGCCTGCAGCGCGCCCCGCAACGCCGCCGCCGGCCGCGGCGCCCGCTCGCCCCGAGCCACCCGCAGCGAAGCCTGTGGCGCCACCGCCGGCCGCAGCTCCCACACACCCCACGCCGACTCCGCCGCCGCCCGCTGCGACACCGCAACGTCCGGTGACGCCACCGCCCGGCGCAGCGCCTGCGCACACCCCGCCGACACCGGCGCCGGGAGCAGCACCGGGTGCCGCCGCTCCGGCAGCGCGCCCCGGCACACCGCCCGCGGCTGCGACGCCGGCCGCACCTGCAACACCGGGAGCCGCGGCACCAGCGCCCGCCGAACGTCAACGCGGCGAACGTCCTGGTGGCGAACGCCCCGGTGGCGCGCGTCCCGGCGGAGCCAAGGAACCGCCGGGCACGCCGCCCGCGCCCTCAGCAACGACGCCTCCCGCAGCTGGAGCCCGGCCTGGCACGCCACCGGCCGCACCCGCTGCGACACCGACTCCGCCTGCCCCCGGTCAGCAAGGACGTCCGGCGACACCGCCCGGAACGCCTGCGACCCCGGGAGCCGCAATGGGCGCTCCTGGCGCGACACCCGCTCCGGCTCAGGCGGGACGCCCGGCCACTGCGCCCGGCGTGCCCCCGGCTGCGGGCGCTGCGATGGGTGGGCCCCCGGCACCGACGGTCGTCCCCGGCTCCGCAGCCGCAACGCCGCCGCCCGGCCGTGCGCAATACGCTCCGCCGACGGTCGCCCCGGCGTTCCGAACCGCGCCAGCAGTGGCCGCACCGCTGCCGCCACCGCCGCGCCATGACAACATCAAGCCGCTTGCCATCGGTGCCGCGGTCGGTGTGGGCGTGGTGGCTGGCGCCATCATCGGTGGCAGCATCGCCGACCTGCGTGGCCAGCGGCAGGAAGTGGTCGAAGACGGCCGCACCATCTACACCGAGCCGGATCGGGTCATCATCCGCGACCCGAGCGGCCAGGCCTATGTGCGCGGCGACGACATCTATCGCTTCCGCTACGGCGCGCGCGACATCCGCACCGAGACGATCGGCGGCGAAACCCGCACCATTGTGGTTCGTCCCGACGGCAGCCAGATCATCACGGTGGTCGGTGCCGACGGGCAGATGCTGCGCCGGATCCGCAGGGATCCCGGCGGGCGCGAGCTCGTCATCATCGACAACAGCTATCGCGATCCGCGGGCTGTCGGCGGCTTCTATGTCGACGTCCCGCCGCCGGTGGTCAACATGCCCTACGATCGCTACATCGTCGACGCTCAGGACGCGTCGCCGGACGTGATCTACGAGACCATGGAGGCTCCGCCGGTGCAGCGGATCGATCGGCGCTACTCGCTCGAAGAGATCCGCTACAGCCCCAATGTCCGCATGCAGATGCCGAGCATCGACCTCAACACGATCAACTTCGACTCCGGATCGTGGACCATCCCGCCGGACCAGGCGGCGAGGTTGCAGGTGATCGCCGACGGCCTCAACCGGGCCATCCAGCGCAATCCGCGCGAGGTGTTCCTGATCGAGGGCCACACGGACGCGACCGGCAACGACACCGACAATCTGTCGCTGTCCGACCGTCGTGCGCAATCCGCCGCCGAGTTGCTGACGCAGCAGTTCGGCGTACCGGCCGAGAACCTGACCTCGCAAGGTTACGGCTCGCAGTACCTGAAGGAGCAGACCGACGGACCGAGCCGTATCAACCGGCGCGTCACCGTCCGCCGCATCACCCCGCTGCTCAACGGCGGCACTGCTTCCGCCGCGCCGCGCTGAGCCGGCGAGACATCACGAGACGAAAATGGCCGGGAGCGATCCCGGCCATTTTTGATGGGGGCTTGCAGCACACGCCAGCAGGCCAAGCTTACCATCCTTGTCATTGCGAGGAGCGTCAGCGACGAAGCAATCCACTTCTCCGCTTGCGGTGCTATGGATTGCTTCGCTTCGCTCGCAATGACGGCAAGGTCACTTCCCCGCACCCAGTCCCAGCGCCTCGACCATCACGCGAAACACCTCGGTATTGTCCATCGAGCCGTGGACGCGCTCGCTGCCCGGCCCGGTCGCGGTGAGGATGACGTCCTCGCCGGAATGCACGCTGGCGCCGATCATCGCCGGCAGATTGCCGAAGCGCAGCACGACGCCGGGAACGTCCTTGTATTTGTCGTTGGCCTTGAACGTGTCGGGCGCATCGCCCTTCACGGTCGGCTCGTTCGGATCGCCGAGCTTGGGGCGCAACGTCTCGTAATGATCCGGCAGGCTGGCCGAGAAGATCGCGAGCCGCCGGCTCACATCGACGCGTGACGGATAACCCTCGGCATCGGGCGCCGGGTAGTTCGGGAAGCCGGCCTTCTCGTAGACGCCGACGCGCTCGCGCAGCGGCACGTTGGGTGTCGCGGTCATGTCGTCATTGATGGTGCCGACCAGGCTGTTCGGATGGTTATGGTCGGCCACGACCAGGATCAGTGTGTCGTCGCCGCGGGCTTTCGCCCAGTCCTTCGCCAGCCGCACCGCATTGTCGAGCATGATGGTGTCGTAGACCGCGCGCTCCATGTCGAGCAGATGGGCGTATTTGTCGATCAGGCCGGACTCGACCATCAGGAAGAAGCCGGACTCGTGCCTTGCAAGGATATCGAGCGCAGCCTGGACCTGCTCGGTCAGGTCGGGCTGCTCGGGGAATTTCTTGACACCGCCGCCCTTGAGGAACTTGCGGTCGAGCACGCCGTCCATGTTGCCGGTGGCGAACAGGCCGAGCAACCGCTGCGTCCCCGGCTTCGCGGCGAGCGTGTTGAGCTCACCTGCGGTGGTCCCAATCGGATAGCCGGCCTCGCGGAAGCGCGCGAGATAATCGATATCGTCCTTGCGTTTCGATCCCGCGACGGATTGCGGCAGAAAGTTCGCGGAGCCGCCGCCCATCAGCACGTCGGGCCTGGCGTCGAAATACTGCGCGACGATCGCGTCATAGGCAGCGCGGCGGCGGGTGTGCGCAACCATTGCCGCCGGCGTCGCGTCCTCGACCTCGGTGTTGGTGACGATGCCGACGGCGAGGCCCGCCCGGCGCTTGGCAAGGCTCGCAATGGTCTCGACCCTGGGATCGTCGAGAGGATCGGGCGTCCGATCGGCATACACGCCGACCGCATTGACCGCGGCCTTGTGGCCGGTGGCATAGGCGCTCGCGGCGTTCGCCGAATCGGTGATGATCGAATCCGAGCCTGCGGTCGCGACCAGCGCCATATGCGGCATGTCGTCGATCGCGAGCTTGCCGCGGCTCTTGCCCTCCGCGATTCCCTTGGAGAGCAGCCGCGCGGCGACGCGGTGCGCCGGCGACATCCCGTCGCCGATGAACCGGATCACGTTCTTCGCCTTGCGCGCGCCGGTGTCATAGACGGTCCAGGTCACGGTGCGGCTCTGGATGCCGTCGCTGACTTCGACGGTGACCGGGCCCGGCTTGGCGAGCGAGGCATCGCGCAACAGCAGCGCCGATTGCTCCTTGCCGGCCTCGCGCGCGGTGAAGGTGCCGCTTTGACCGAACGCCGCGGCATAGTCGACGCCGTTCAGAGTCACCTTCAGCTTGGCCTGGTCGATCACGCCCGGAAGTTCGACCTTGAAGTCGAATTTTGCACCGACGAGGATATCGGCCCGATCGATCGGATAGATGGTCTGGGCAAGCGCCGGCGCCGCCGACAACAACAGCGTGACGGCCACGCCGGTGACTGACCTGATCATGCTCGATGCTCCGCCCCTTGCGCATGCTGCGCGCCGGGGCGGAGGCTAGTGGCGGCGGATGACGCCGCAATGAGGCGGCGCCGGGACGTATTGCCGCAACGGCCGGCGGCCGGTCAGCGCGCCATCTGCTGCGGATCGTAGAAGAAGCGCTCCTCGACCAGTTCCTCGCCGCGCCAGGTCTGCCAGGCGACCTCCTCCATGCTGCGGACCTTGCCGTCCTTGCCGGTGAATTCGAACCGCCAGCAGATCGCCGAGTGGTCGCCGTCGAGCAGCAGCGGCCCGAGCCGGGTGGTCTTGACGCCGGAGACCGCGGCGAGCACCGCGGCCTCGCGCGCCGCCAGCGCCTCGCGGCCGGCGCGCCATTCGCCGTCGTTCTCCTGGGTGCGGGCATCGGTCGAGTAGAAGTTCCTGATCGCGCCGACATGGTCATTGGCCTCGACCGTGTCAGCGAAGGCTTGCAGCGTTTTGATTGAGGGCATCTGCCATCTCCATTTACCGACTGGTGGTCGGTATTTATCGACTACAAGTCGGTAAGTCAACTGGCGCTGCTGCGGAACCTGGGTTAGAGATGGGTGATGGCAACCCAGGCCGAACGGCGCGAAAAAACCAGAGCCGCGATCGTCAAGGCGGCGCGCCGCATTTTTGGCGAGCGCGGCTTCGCGGCTGCGACGATCGACGACATCGCGAGCGGCGCGCGGGTTGCAAAAGGCGCCGTCTATCATCACTTCGCGACCAAAGAGGCGGTGTTCGAGGCGGTATTCGAGCAGGTCTCGGTCGACCTGGTCGCCGATCTCGACCGCATCTCGCGCGCCGAGAACGATCCGCTGGCCGCGATGGCGGCTGGCACGCAGGGCTATTTCGCGGCATGCGCGAAGGGCCCGACCGGACAGATCATCCTGCGCGACGGCCCGGCCGTGCTCGGCTGGGAGCGCTGGCGCGAGATCGACGCCAAGCATTTCGGCGGCAAATTTCCACTCGCATTGGCGGCTGCGATGGATGCCGGCGTGATCGCGCAGCAACCGATCGAGCCCTTGGCGCGGCTATTGCTGGGTGCGGTGACGGAAGCGGCGGTCGCGGTGTCAGCGGGACCCGACATCGGCAAGACCGGCACGGACTATGCGCGCGCGTTCGGCTCGCTGCTGGATGCGCTCAGGGTGAAGTGAGCCGCACTCTCTCCTGTCGTCCCTGCGAAAGCAGGGAGCCCATAACCACAGGGCAGAGTTGTTGAAGCGCGCTGCGGCCCCAGTGTTGCGCAACAATCAGCCGTGGTGGTTATGGATCCCGGGTCGCGCTTCGCTTGCCCGGGACGACGAGGTGAGAGCGCGCGGCTTCAATCCTTGTCGTTCTTGAGCTGGAAAATCTGCGCGCCTTCGCCGCTCGAAATCAATCCGGTCTTGTTGTACAGGCCGAGCTTGGCGCGGGTGTCGGCGATATCGAGGTTGCGCATCGTGAGCTGGCCGATGCGGTCGGCCGGCGAGAAGGCGGCGTCCTCGACCTTCTCCATGCTGAGCCGCTCCGGCGCGTAGGTCAGGTTCGGGCTCTCGGTGTTTGATATCGAGTAGTCGTTGCCACGACGCAGCTCGAGCGTCACCTCGCCGGTGACGGCACTCGCGACCCAGCGCTGCGCGGTCTCGCGCAGCATCAGGGCCTGCGAGTCGAACCAGCGGCCCTGATACAGCAAGCGGCCGAGCCGCATGCCGTTGATGCGGTACTGCTCGATGGTATCCTCGTTGTGGATGCCGGTGACCAGCCGCTCATAAGCGATGTGCAGCAGCGCCATGCCGGGCGCCTCGTAGATGCCGCGGCTCTTGGCCTCGATGATCCGGTTCTCGATCTGGTCGCTCATGCCGAGACCGTGGCGACCACCGATCGCATTGGCTTCCAGGAACAGCGCAACCGGATCGGCAAACGTCTTGCCGTTGAGCGCGACCGGCTGGCCTTCCTCGAAGCGCACCACGACCTTCTCGGCCTTCACATCGCAATCGGCGCGCCAGAACGGCACGCCCATGATCGGGTTGACGATGGTGATGCCGCTCGACAGGCTCTCGAGATCCTTCGCCTCATGGGTGGCGCCGAGCAGGTTGCTGTCGGTCGAATAGGCCTTCTCCGCGCTCATCTTGTAGGCGAAGCCCTGCGCGGTCATGAACGCCGACATTTCGGCGCGGCCGCCGAGCTCGTCGATGAACTGCTGGTCGAGCCATGGCTTGTAGATGCGCAGCGACGGATTGGTTAAAAGGCCGTAGCGATAGAAGCGCTCGATGTCGTTGCCCTTGAAGGTCGAGCCATCGCCCCAGATGTTGACGCCATCTTCCTGCATCGCCGCGACCAGCATCGTGCCGGTCACCGCGCGGCCGAGCGGGGTGGTGTTGAAATAGGTGATGCCGCCGGTCGAGATGTGGAACGCGCCGGACTGGATCGCGGCGATACCTTCATGCACCAGCTGAGTGCGGCAATCGACCAGGCGGGCCTTCTCGGCGCCGAAATCCATCGCCTTGCGCGGGATCGCGTCGTAGTCGGCCTCGTCCGGCTGGCCGAGATTGGCGGTGTAGGCGAATACTTTGGCGCCCTTCAGCTTCATCCAGAGCAGCGCCGCCGAGGTGTCGAGGCCGCCCGAGAACGCGATGCCGACTTTTTCGCCGGTGGGCAGGCTTTTCAGAATCGTACTCATGGGACGGTCCAATCGGTCGCAATCGGGGATGTTTCAGCGCTCGCGATATCAAATTTCCGTAGCCGGGGCACGCCTTTAATCAGGCTTCCGGCTTGGCCGGCTCGGCCTGGCCGCCCCGCCGCCAGCGCTGCATCCAGCGGTAGCCGGGCATCGCGAGCCGGGTGAGCGCCGCATCGACCTGCTCGTCGGTGACGCGGGTCGAGGCCCAGCGGTAGATCAGCGCATACAGCAGCCAAACCACCAGGAAGGACACCAGGCCGGCGATCGCCACATCGGTGAAGAAATGCCCGCCAAACGCCATCCGAAGCCCGCTGGTGACGATGCCGAACACGGTAGCCCCGGCAAAGGCCAGCGGCCGCCAGGCCGGTGGTGTCAGCGCCGCCGGCGCATAGGTCCAGAACGCGGTGGCACCCTCGCCGGAGAAGAACGAGCAGTTGCGCGGGCAGCCGCCACGCGGGTCCCACCACGGCATGAATTGCAAATCGCCGCCGAACTGCGTCACGAACACCGGCCGCGGCCGGCCCCAATAATTCTTGAAGGTGAAGTTGGTGAGGACGCCGGCCGAGAGCAGCATCGTGGCGAGCAGGAACACCGCGGCGCGGCCCGACATCAGCATCGGCCGGTCGGGCCGGATGAATTTCCAGACGATGGTCACGATCGCCGGCAGCACCAGCGCCCATGCGATCCACATCGCCGCATCGCGCGCGAACTGCGCCACCGCGTCGAGCTTGACGGGGAAGGTGTTCTGCGCGGCATCGTAGAACAGCGCCGCCAGCTTCAGGTCGAGTTCGGGATAGATCCCGAACAGGATGCCGACGACGAGCGCGAGCGCCAGCGCAATGAAAAGTCCGGTCCGGTTCATGGCGCGCGGTTTAGCCGAGGCGAGAGGGCATGGGAAGCATCACGGCTGCGGCGACTGCGACGGCAATGGCGGGGGCGGCGGTAACGGGCGCCGCGGCTCGCGCCATGCACCGGCGGTGCGGCCGGCGATCAGCCAGTACACCAGCCCCGCGACGATGCCGGCGCCGGTCATGATCTCCATGTGCCGGCGCACGATGCCGTGGAATTGCATCATGTCGGGATCGAACGGAACCAGGCCGAGATAGCAGGCTGCGCCGACGATCGCGCCACCGACCGCATAGGCCAGCACGCTCCTGATGTAGAACGCCTCGGTGATCAGCACCACGATCAGCGCCGGCAACAGCGCAAAGCCCGAAATGAAAATGAAGCCGAAGCCAAGCACGATATTGATCGCGCTCTGGTCGATCTCGCCGCCGAAATCGCTGATCTCGGGATACAGCACCGCGACGACCACGATGAGTCCGGCCACGAAGCAGGCCAGCAGGAAGCCGAACGCGACGACGAACAGGCGGCCGATCAGGGCCATGCTACCGGTCCCCGGTCATTGCAAGGAGCGATAGCGACGAAGCAATCCATGGCTCAGCAAGCTCGGACATGGATTGCTTCGCTTCGCTTGCAATGACGTTGTGGAGAGCGCTGCCGCTCACAACACTCAATCCGTCATCGCCATCGCACGCAGCGCCTGGCGCTCGCGGGCGGAGAGCTTTTCGGTCTCCGATTTGAGCTGGCCGCAGGCGGCGAGAATGTCGCGGCCGCGCGGGGTGCGCACCGGCGAGGAATAGCCGGCGTTGAAGATGTATTCGGAGAATTTCTCGATCTGCTCCCAGTCCGAGCACTCATAGGCCGTGCCCGGCCATGGATTGAACGGGATCAGGTTGATCTTGGCCGGAATGCCCTTGAGCAGCTTCACCAGCAGCTTGGCGTCATCGAGCGAATCGTTGACGCCCTTGAGCATCACATATTCGAAGGTGATGCGCCGCGCATTCGAGGCGCCGGGATAGTCGCGGCAGGCCTGCAACAGCTCCTTGATCGGATATTTGCGGTTCAGCGGCACCAGCTCGTTGCGCAGCTCGTCGCGCACGGCATGCAGCGAGATCGCCAGCATCACGCCGATCTCCTCGCCGGTGCGCTTGATGTTCGGCACCACGCCCGACGTCGACAGCGTGATGCGGCGACGGGAAATGCCGATGCCTTCATTGTCGCCGACGATCAGCAGCGCATCGCGCACCGCGTCGAAATTGTAGAGCGGCTCGCCCATCCCCATCATCACGATGTTGGTGACGCGGCGGGTGCCGTCCTCGCGGTCGGCCCAGTCGTTGAGCCGGTCGCGCGCCACCATCACCTGGCCGACGATCTCGCCGGCAGTGAGATTGCGTACCAGCCGCTGCGTGCCGGTGTGGCAGAAAGAGCAGTTCAGCGTGCAGCCGACCTGCGAGGAAACGCACAGCGTGCCGCGATCGGTCTCGGGGATATAGACGCACTCGACCTCGTGCGCGCGCTCGACCTTGTCGCCGCTCGGCAGCCGCAGCAGCCATTTGCGGGTGCCGTCATTGGAGATCTGCTCGGCGACCACCTCCGGACGGTCGACGGTAAAATGCTTCTCGAGCTCGGTGCGCATATCCTTCGAGACGTTGGTCATCTCGGCAAAGCTCTTGGCGCCGCGGAAATACATCCAGTTCCAGAGCTGCTGGGTGCGCATCTTGCGCTGGCTGGCCTGCACGCCGATCTCGCCCAGGCGGTCCGATATCTCGGCGCGCGACAGCCCTATCAGCGACGGCTTGGCCGGCGGCACATAGGTCTCGAGCGGAACCTTTTCGACCAGCGCATTGGCGCCGGACACGGCTGTCGTGGTCACTGTGTCGGTCATGAAACCTCAAATAGGCCTTCCAGCCGGTGCTGGAAAGCCTCCAAATACCTCGATTTGACGTCACTCAGGCGGGTCTCGGTGTCTTACCGCCGGCAGTCCTGCCCCAGCCGGTCGAGCGCCTGCGCCAGGCCCTTCAGCGAGAAACTGTCGATCGTCTCGGTGCCCTTCGCCGAGACGGCCTTTACGGTCAGATCGGCCGATTTGCGCATGGCTTCCACCATCCGCTCCTCCTCGGCCGCATTCTTGATCCAGAGGCCGTCGCCCTGCGTGTACATCGCATAGGTTCCGCCGCCGACCTGGAGCGTCGATTCCGAGCCCGGCTTCACCGTGTAGCCGATCATGATCGAGACTTCGTTGACGACCTTCTCCGCCGGACGGGTGGAGATGAAGGCATAGGCCGGATCGCGCGGCCGGTTGGGCGGGTTGGTCTTCGACGACGACGGCTTGGCGAGCGCAAAGCACACCTTCTTGCCGTTCGGCGAGGCGGTGTACGCACCCCAGGTTCCGAATTGCCCGATCAGCGTCGGCTCCGCGCCACCGGCCGCAGCCGCGGCGGCCGACGGCGCCGGCTTGGCCGCCTCTTTCTTGGGTGCAGCCTGCATCGGTGCAAGGGAGATGATCCCGCACAGGACACAAGCCGCCAGTGATGTCAGAATCTGCCGCACGGCCAACTGGTTCCCCCATCATTGTGACTGCAAGATGGCCCGGCGATTCCCCCTCCGCCGGCTCGGATGGATAACCGGGAAACGCTTTTTTGGGAAGGCAGTTAGGCACGGACGCGCGCCAGCCAGAAGCCGCACGCGCGTTGTCGCACCTTGACGCTTGTATCGCTGATCAGCTTTTGGCGCGCGCCGTGCGCTGCTTCTCCCACTGCTCGTCGCTCCATTGCAGCAGGTCCTCGGCACCGGAACTGCGCAAATGCGAGCCGCCGTCCTGCACCACCATCTCGCCATTGATGTAGCCGGCCTGATCGGAGATCAAGAAGCTCGCGAGATTGGCAAGCTCGGAATGCTCGCCGGCGCGGCCGAGCGGATTGCGATGCGCCCAGCTCTCGCCGCGGCCTTCGGGACGCAGCTGCCCGGTGGCACCCGCTGTCGGGAACGCGCCGGGCGCGATCGCCACGGTGCGGATGCCCTTCGGGCCCCATTCCACCGCGAGGCTCTTGGTCATCGCCAGCACCGCGGTCTTGGCCATCGACGATGGCACCGTGAAGGCACGGCCGGTGATGGTCGAGGTCGACAGGATCGAGAGCACCACGCCGTTGTGCTTGCCTTCGATCCAGCGGCGGCCGGCGGCGAATGTGCAGTACATCGTGCCATGCAGCGTCGGCGCCAGGATCGCGTCCGCCGCACGGAATGACAGATGTTCGCTCTGCGCAATGAAGGTTGCGGCAGCATTGTTGACGAGCACGTCGATCGGCCCATCGCGCCAGACCTGGTCCATCATCGCTTCGACCGCGGCGCCATCGCGGATATCGCAGCGCGCGATCGAAACCTTGGCGCCGTGCTCGCTGCGGAATTTGCCAGCGGTTTCCTCGAGCAGCGCCTCGCGCCGCCCACAGATGATCAGTTCAGCGCCGAGTTCGGCAAAGCGGGCGCCCATTGCAGCGCCAAGGCCGGAGCCGCCGCCGGTGATCAGGATGCGCTTTTTCGCTAGCAGGCCTTTTTCAAACATAGTTTGATCCCTCCGCTTTGTATTGTCGCTCCGCCGCAAATCCGGCATGAAGCTTGTAGTTCAAGATCCTGCAGCTCTTTCTGCGTCCGAAACTCAGGTGTGTCCATGAAAGCCATCCTCTGCTCGCAATACTGTCAACCCGACGATCTCGTGCTGACTGATGTGCCCGATCCGGTGGCAGGTCCCGGCGAAGCCGTGATCGCGATCAAGGCGGCGGCGCTGAACTTCTTCGATATCCTGATGATCCAGGGCAAGTATCAGATCAAGCCACCGTTCCCGTTCTCGCCGGCCGCTGAAGTGGCTGGCGTGATCGAGAGTGTCGGCGCTGGCGTCACCGATCTGAAGGTCGGCGACCGCGTCGTCGCATCATGCGGCCACAACGGCGCGCGCGACAAGATCGCGCTCCCGGCGAATACGATCGTGAAGATTCCCGACAATCTCGATTACGATCGGGCCGCCGGCATCATCATCATCTACGGCACCGCGCTGCATGCGCTGGAAGATCGCGCCAGCCCGAAGCCGGGCGAAACGCTCGCGGTGCTCGGTGCCGCCGGCGGCACCGGCCTTGCGGCCTGTGAACTCGGCAAGCTGATGGGCCTGAAGGTGATCGCCTGCGCGTCGTCGGACGAGAAGCTCGCCTTCGCCAAGCAGCACGGCGCCGAGCTGACGCTGAACTACGCCAAGGAAGATCTGAAAGAGGGCCTGCGCAAGCTGACGAACGGCAAGGGCGCCGACATCGTGTTCGATCCGGTCGGCGGCGCCTATGCCGAGGCAGCGCTGCGCTCGACCGCGTGGGAAGGCCGCTTCCTGGTGATCGGCTTTGCCGCCGGCGACATTCCGAAGATTCCGCTCAACCTCGCGCTGCTGAAGGGCTGCGATATCCGCGGCGTGTTCTGGGGCGCCTGGGCGCGGCAGAATCCGGAAAAGAACCGCAAGAACCTCGAGAAGCTCGTACAGTGGACCGCCGAGGGCAAGATCTCCTCACATGTCGATCGCACCTTCCCGCTGTCGCAGACATCAGAAGCACTGAAGGTGCTCGCGGGCCGCAAGGCGATGGGCAAGGTGATCCTGCATCCAGGCAGCTGAGCGGAGATCGTGTAGCCCGGATGGAGCGTAGCGAAATCCGGGACTGCTCGTTCGACCAGTGAGAAGAACCCCGGATTGCGCTTCGCTTCGTCCGGGCTACAACTTATTCCGCGTTTTCGGGCACGCCGCGCTTCAACGCGGCGCGCGCAGCTTCGCGATGTTCCGGCGTGATGTGGCTTGCCACCATGCGGATCGCGGTGGCGAGCACCGCGGCATCATCGGTGAAGCCGAGCACCGGCAGCATGTCCGGAATGAAGTCGAACGGCAGGATGAAATAGGCGATCGCGCCGAGCAGCGCCGCCTGGACGTGGCGCGGCGTCTGCCGGTCGAACGCGCAGTAATAGGCGGCCAGCAGATCCTCGGCGAAGGGCACGCGCGCGACCACCTTCTTGAACTTGATCCAGAAGCGGCGGCGCACGCTCTCGCGGTCCTGCGCCAGCCGGTCGGCTGGCTCAAATCCCACGCTGTGTTCGGTCGTTGCCATCGCACGGTTCCCTGACGCCGCGCGGTGATCCGGCGGCGGACGCTAACGAATCTGGGGATGTCGAATGGCCGCTGCAAGGTTATGCGCAGCCGGCTCAGCTGACCCCAAGCTGCCTTGCGATCGCGTTCATGGCTTTGGCGAGGTCGATATCGCGCTTGGTCACCCCGCCGACATCGTGGGTTGCCAGCACAACCTCGACCGTCTTGTAGACGTTCTTCCATTCGGGATGATGGTCGTTCTTCTCGGCGACCAGGGCGGCGCGCGCCATGAAGCCGAATGCCTCGTTGAAGTCCTTGAACACGAAGGTCTTTGCGATCGCCTCGCGTCCGGCGAGCTCCGACCAGCCGGCCAGTTCCCAGAGGGCGGCCTTCCTTGCTTCTGCTGACAGCCGTTCGACCATGGGCTCGTCTCCTGTTTGGCGCCGATCTTAACCTAACAACCGGTCTGCGGGGTGGGATCCATGCCGAAATTAAGGCCGAAATAGCGTCCTATCGCCGCTGGTAACCATGACGGAGATGTAACATCTGTCGGTGCAGGAATTTGCTACAAACACGGGATGTGTGCGCATTGGTAGTTTTGCGAGATTGAGCCCCGACGATTGTTTGCGAGATCGATGACCCGAAATCGATGACCGACGGCTCCGCCAGCATATCGCCCAAGCCGCTGCGTTCGGCAAAGCAGCGGCTGATGTTCGTCTTGATCGCGGGCGCGCTGGCTATCGTCGGCGCACTGACCGCGGGCTATTATTTCGCGGTTCGTCCGGTGACGCTGAAGATCGCGGTCGGGCCGGCCAACAGCGACGATCTCCGGGTGGTGCAGGCGCTGGCGCAGGCCTTCAACAACCAGCAGCATACCCAGGTCAAACTGCGCCCGGTGCAGACCGAGGGCGCCAGCGCCAGCGCGCAGACGCTGGCTGACGGCAAGGCCGATCTCGCCATCATCCGTGGCGACCTCGACGTGCCGAAAAACGCGCAAGCCGTCGCGGTGCTGCGCAAGAATGTCGTGGTGATGTGGGTTCCGCCGGCAACGAAGGGCAAGGGCCGCAAGGCCGCGAAGATCACCAAGATCGCACAACTTGCCGGCCGCAAGATCGGCGTCGTCGGACGCACCCCGGCCAATGTCAATCTGCTGAAACTGATCCTGACCCAATACGGCGTCGACCCGATGAAGGTCGAGATCGTGCAGTTCCCGGCCAACGAGGCGGTCGACGCCATCAAGAACCTGAAGGCCGACGCCTATCTCGCGGTCGGCCCGGCCAACAGCAAGGTCACGATCGATGCGATCACCGCATCGGCCAAGGACGGCGAACCGACCTTCCTTCCGATCGACGCCTCCGAGGCAATCGCGCAGAATCATCCAGCCTACGAGGCCGCGGAAATTCCGGCGGGTTCGCTCGGCTCCGCCGATCGGCCCGAGGATGAGGTGAAGACCATCAGCTTCTCCCATCACATTGTCGCACGAAAAGGCCTGTCGGATGCGACCGTCGCGGCATTCACGCGGCAATTATTCGCGATCCGGCAATCGCTCAAGAACGACTTCCCGCTCGCCGCCAAGATCGAGACGCCCGACACCGACAAGGACGCCACCATTCCGGTGCATCCTGGCGCGGCCGCCTTCGTCGACGGCGAAGAGAAGACCTTCCTCGACCGCTACAGCGACTACATCTGGTGGAGCCTGATGGCGTTCTCGGCGATGGGCTCGGCCGGCGCATGGTTCGCCGGCTATCTCAAGCAGGACGAGCGCAACACCAACACCTCGCAGCGCGAACGCCTGCTCGAGATGCTGAAGACCGCGCGGCAAAGCGATTCGACGGAGGAACTCGACCAGCTGCAGGCGGAAGCCGACGACATCCTGCGCCACACGCTGGACTGCTTCGAGCATGGCGCGATCGAGGAAGGCACGCTGACCGCGTTCAACATCGCGCTTGAGCAATTCCACAACGCGGTCGCCGACCGCAAGGCGCTGCTTTTGAGCATGCCACAGAGCTTGCAGCGCACCGCCACGCAGTTTCGCGCCGCGGGTACGGCGTAGCGGCCCGCTCGCAGCAATCTCCCGCCGAGCGCTCCTTCGCCTCGCCCACTTGCGAGCAACTTCCTTCGTTTTTTATCTGCTCGTCTGCCGAAAAACTGGTGAGGGAGTCCGCGGCGGCAGGGTTCCCTCCCCCCTTGCGGGAGAGGGATGCCACACGACGTGCTCTCTCAGAATGCAATTCGAAATCAAATGACCGAGCTGCGAAGGCGCCATTCTCCGTGCGCATCTCGCCCGGGACGCCCCCTCTCCCCACCCTCCCCGCAAGGGGCCCGCAAGGGGGGAGGGAGCCCAACACGCGTGCTCACCTTACGACGCACGCTGTCTCTAACGCTCCGCACTCCTCGCCCTGTAATCTCACCGTCATGGAATTTTCCTACGTCTTTGCGGGCCCGCGGCGCATTGTCGCTGCGACCTGAGGAGGCTCCCCATGACGATCCGGTTCTCGCGAAACCTCACCCGCCGCCGCTTTCTCTCCACCACGGCGGCCGCCGGCGTCGGCGTGATCGCGATGCCGTATCTGTCGCGCGCCGCCGACCGCCCTGTGATCACCCATGGCGTGCAGTCCGGCGATGTCGGCGTCGATGGCGGCGTGGTGTGGGCGCGCGCGGACCGGCCGTCGCAGATGATGGTCGAGGTCGCGACCACGGAATCGTTCAAGGACGCCCGCGCGCTGCCGCCGCTCACGGCGCTGCCGGAGAGCGACTTCACCGCAAAAATGCTGTTGGAGAACCTGCCTTCCGGCCAGGACATCTTCTATCGCGTCCGCTTCCGCGACCTCGCCCATATCGACATTGCGGGTGAGCCCGTGGTTGGCCGCTTCCGCACCGCGCCGAGCGACCGCCGCGACGTCTCGTTCGTGTGGGGCGGCGACGTCGCCGGCCAGGGCTGGGGCATCAACCCCGACGACGGCGGCATGATCACCTTCGCCGCGATGAAGAAGCACAATCCGGATTTCCTGCTGCATTCCGGCGACACCATCTACGCCGACGGCGTGATCCCGTCCGAGGTGAAGCTCCCCGACGGCAAGATCTGGAAGAACATCACGATCCCCGAGAAGGCCAAGGTCGCCGAGACGCTCGACGAATACCGCGCCGCGCACAAGTACAATTTCCTCGACAACAATGTGCGCGCCTTCAATGCCGAGGTGCCGATCTTCGTGCAGTGGGACGATCACGAGGTGACCAACAACTGGTCGTTGTCGAAGCAGCTGCCGGCGACCTACAAGGAGCGCGACATCACCGTGCTGGCCGCGCGCGCGGCCAAGGCTTTCCACGAGATGTATCCGATGCGCGAGAGCATCGTCGAGCCAGGCCGGGTCTATCGCACGCTGAGCTACGGCCCGCATCTCGACGTCTTCATGCTCGACGAGCGCAGCTATCGCGGCCCCAATGGTCCAAACCTGCAGGAGACCTACGGCCCCGACGCCTACTTCATCGGGCCCGAGCAGATGGCCTGGCTGAAGCGCGCGCTGCTCAACTCGCGCGCGACCTGGAAGGTGATCGCCTCCGACATGCCGCTGTCGCTGATCGTCTACGACGATGCCGCGAACAAGAAGGGCTCGGAAGCCTTCGCGCAGGGTGACGGCCCGCCGCGCGGCCGCGAGCTCGAGATCGCCGACATTCTGCGCTTCATCAAGACCGCTAATATCGTCAACACGGTGTGGCTGACCGCCGACGTGCACTATGCGGCGGCGCATTACTACAACCCGAACAAGGCCCAGTTCCAGGAATTCGACCCGTTCTGGGAATTTGTCTCCGGCCCGCTGCATGCCGGCACGTTCGGCCCGAACGAGCTCGACAACACGTTTGGTCCCGAGGTGAAGTTCGTCAAGGCGCCGGGCGATGCCAACCAGAACCTGCCGCCGTCGGCCGGCATGCAGTTCTTCGGCCACGTCAAAATCGACGGCAACAGCGGCCAGATGACCGTCAGCCTCCGCGACCGCGTCGACGCCGAGCTGTGGGCGATCACGCTCGATCCGAAGCCGGTGTAATCGGGTCGCGCGCACTCGCCCCGATCGTCGAATCGAACGGACCCCGCAGCACCGCCTCCAGCGTCTCGCTCGAACACGGCTTGGTCAGCCGGGGCTTGTCGGCAAGCGATGCGGGCAGCCGGATGTCAGCGCCATAACCGGTGACGAACACGAAGGGCACCTTCATCGCGTTCAGGTGCTCGGCGATCACGAACGTCTTCTCGCCCCTGACGAGTCCGACGTCGAGCAGCGCGAAATCCGGCGCCCGCTCGGCGATCAGTTCGAGCGCGCGGGCGACGTTCGCCGCGGTGCGCACCGTCCGCGCGCCGAAGCCGAGGATGGTGTCCTCGAAATAGAGCGAGATGATCGGATCGTCCTCGACCACGAGGACGTCGCCGGGCATCCCGGTATTGGGGGCGGATTCCATGGCTCGGTGTCCATTTCTTCGATGATGGATGAGAGACCGGATCAGTCCGGCCGGATGGCCCGCGACCGGCGCCCGAAAGCACGCCGGCTGTTCCCGCGATGAAACTTTCACATCCCTGGCCGCGCCGTCTGTGCACTAGTGAACATAAGATCGGGAACTTTTTCTGTACGGTCAGCGTTGGGATTTCAGGATTTTCCAAATGATTGCCAAACGAACCGAGTTGGCCGGGACGAATGACCGGCCGTTCAACAATCTTTTGCGCCGGCTGAATGCCGCCGATTACGAGCTGATCGCGCCGTATCTCGCACTGGTCGAGGCCGAGGCCGGCGAGCTGCTGTACAGCCCCGGCGACGATGTCCAGATCGTGCATTTTCCCTGCGGACCGAGCCTCGCCTCCTTCATGGTGGCCAACGAGGACGGGCGCGATGTCGAGACCATCCTGGTCGGCCGCGAGGGCGCGGTCGGCGGTATCGTCAGCCAAGGCTTCCTGCCGGCCTATACCCGCATCACCGTCAAGTTCGGCGGACCATTCATGCGACTGCCGCTCAGCAAGCTCGATGCCGCCAAGCTGAAGTCGATCTCGGTGCGCAACATCTTCGCGCGCTATGCCGACTGCATGCTGGCGCAGATCTTCCAGTCGACCGCCTGCAACGCGATCCACTCGATCGAGCAGCGCGCCGCGAAATGGATGATCTCGGCGATGGAGCGCACCAATGGCAACGGCGTGGTGCCGCTCACGCACGAACAGCTCTCGACCCTGCTCGGCGTCGGCCGCAGCTACACCAGCCGGGTGATCCAGAACTTCAAGGCGGAGGGCGTGCTGGAGACCCGCCGCGGCGCGATCGTGATCCGAGATCCGGACAAGCTGCGTCTGCGCTCCTGCCTGTGCAACGAGGCGGTCAAGGATCATTTCGAGGAGGTGCTGCGCGGGGTCTATCCAAGCGAGGACAACCCGGCGAACTAGGCGGCGGGCGCCGGCGCTCCCGGAACCGGTCGAATCCCTCCAAAGCCCCGCAAAAACCCGCAGATCCGACCCGAAATCGTGCTCCAAACCACCAACAAACCGTTGTTTTTTGACGTTTTCTGACTATATTGCGCCGCAACGCACGAGGTGCCCGGTCCGCTGACCGGGCTTCCTTTTTGGGGTGATGCGTCCCCGTCAAATTTCTTGGGTATGAGCGTGATCCGGGCCCCGATCGGGCCACGTGCGGCCGGCCAAATCGGTTCGGCGAGATCGCGCATCTGACCATTGCACGACCAGAAGAAGAGCCATGAACCTTCGCAACGTCGCCATCATCGCCCACGTCGACCACGGCAAGACCACGCTCGTCGACCGCCTGCTGCAGCAATCCGGCACCTTCCGCGAGAACCAGAAGGTCACCGAACGCGCCATGGACTCCAACGACCTGGAGCGCGAGCGCGGCATCACCATCCTGGCCAAGGCGGCCTCGGTGCAGTGGAAGGACATCCGCGTCAACATCGTCGACACTCCCGGCCACGCCGATTTCGGCGGTGAGGTCGAGCGCATCCTCAACATGGTGGACGGCGCGCTGGTGCTGGTCGACGCCGCCGAGGGTCCGCTGCCGCAGACCAAGTTCGTGGTGTCGAAGGCGCTCAAGATCGGCCTGAAGCCGATCGTCGTGATCAACAAGGTCGACCGTCCCGACGCGCGCCCGACCGAAGTCATCAACGAGGTGTTCGACCTGTTCGCGGCGCTCGATGCCAGCGAGGAGCAGCTCGACTTCCCGATTTTGTATGGATCAGCCAAGCAGGGCTGGATGGCCGAGAGCCCGGAGGGTCCGAAGGACCTCGGCATGCAGCCGCTGTTCGACCTGATCGTGCGCCATGTCGAGCCGCCGAAGGTCGAGGAAGGTCCGTTCCGGATGATCGGCACCATCCTCGAGGCCAACCCCTATCTCGGCCGCATTATCACCGGCCGCATCTCGTCGGGCTCGATCAAGCCGAACCAGCAGGTCAAGGTGCTGGGCGCCGACGGCAAGCTGATCGAGAGCGGCCGCCTGACCAAGATCCTCGCCTTCCGCGGCATCGAGCGCACCCCGCTCGACGAGGCCGAGGCCGGCGACATCGTCGCCATCGCGGGCCTGACCAAGGGCACCGTCGCCGACACCTTCTGCGATCCCTCGGTGGACACGCCGCTGCCGGCGCAGCCGATCGATCCGCCGACCGTCTCGATGTCGTTCATCGTCAACAATTCACCCCTCGCCGGCACCGAAGGCGACAAGGTGACGAGCCGCATGATCCGCGACCGCCTGCTGCGCGAGGCCGAGGGCAATGTCGCACTGCGCGTGGTCGAGGCCTCCGACAAGGATTCGATGGAAGTCTCCGGCCGCGGCGAATTGCAGCTCGCGATCCTGATCGAGACCATGCGCCGCGAGGGCTTTGAGCTTTCGGTGTCGCGCCCGCGCGTCGTGCTGCAGAAGGATGAGACCACCGGCGGCTGGCAGGAGCCGATCGAGGAGGTCGTGATCGACGTCGACGAGGAGCACTCCGGCGTCGTCGTGCAGAAGATGAGCGAGCGCAAGGCCGAGATGATCGAGATGCGCCCGTCCGGCGGCAACCGCCTGCGGCTGGTGTTCTACGCGCCGACCCGTGGCCTGATCGGTTACCAGGGCGAACTGCTCACCGACACCCGCGGCACCGCGATCATGAACCGCATTTTCCATGGCTATGCCGCCTACAAGGGCGAGATCCAGGGCCGCCGCAACGGCGTGCTGATCTCCAACGACCAGGGCGAAGCGGTGGCTTACGCGATGTTCAAACTGGAAGACCGCGGCCCGATGATGATCGAGCCGGGCTGGAAGGTCTACAAGGGCATGATCGTGGGCGAGCACACCCGCGACAACGACCTCGAGATCAACGTGCTGAAGGGCAAGCAGCTCACCAACATCCGCACCACCTCGAAGGACGAAGCGGTGCGCCTGACCCCGCCGATCCGGATGACCCTGGAGAAGGCGCTGGCCTATATCGAGGACGATGAGCTCGTCGAGGTGACGCCCAAGTCGATCCGGCTGCGCAAGAAGCATCTCGATCCGAACGACCGCAAGCGCGCCGAAAAGGCCAAGGAAGCTGTAGCGTAAGCCGTAGCGTAAGCTAATCTGTCGTGCCCCGGCTTGACCGGGGCACCCGATACGCCGCGGCCCATCGGCTCAATCACAGCCGCCTCTGGAATACTGGATCGCCCGCTTTCGCAGGCGATGACAGTGATGCATGCGGCGGCTTCAGGCCCGGCGGCGGACGTGCTAGAGCCGGGGCATGAGCTCGTTTCCCTCCACGGTCGATGTCGCCATCATCGGCGCCGGCGCCGCCGGCCTCGGCGCTGCGCATGCGCTGAAGGGCACCGGTCTTTCCAGCATCGTTCTGGAAGCCCGCGACCGCCTCGGCGGCCGCGCGCACACGATCCAGGCCGCACCTGACGTGGTGTTCGATGTCGGCTGCGGCTGGCTGCATTCGGCCGATCAGAACAGCTTCGTCGGAATCGCCAGGCAACTCGACTTCGAAGTCAACAAGGACCTGCCGCCGTGGCGCGAGCGCGCCTACGGCAAGGCATTCCCGCAGGCCGACCGTGATGCGTTCATGCAGGCGCTGGACGAATTTTTCGAACGCATCGCGGAGGCTGCGCGCAGCGGCAAGGACGCCTCAGCCGATCGCTATCTCGAGCCCGGCAACCGCTGGAACCCGATGATCGATGCGATCTCGACCTATGTGAATGGCTGCGAGCTCGACCGGCTCTCGATCCTCGACTTCGACGCCTATGAGGACAGCAACGTCAATTGGCGCGTCAAGCGAGGTTATGGCGCGCTGATCGCGGCCTACGGCGAACAGGTCCCCGTCGCGCTGAACTGCGACGTCCGGCTGATCGATCACTCCGGCAAGCGCGTCCGGATCGACACCTCGCGCGGCACGCTGGAAGCGGACCGTGTGATCGTGACCGTGCCGACCAATCTGATCGCCGACGAGGCGATCCGCTTCTCGCCCGCGTTACCTGACAAGCTCGATGCCGCGCGCGGCCTGCCGCTCGGCCTCGCCGACAAGGTGACCCTGGCGCTCGCCGAGCCCGAGGCGCTGCCGAAGGAAGGCAATCTGCGCGGCGCCACCATGCGCACCGAGATGGGCACCTACCACATCCGCCCGTTCGGCCAGCCTTGCATCGAAGGCTTCTTCGGCGGGCGTTTTGCACAACAGCTCGAAGATGCCGGCGACGGCGCCATCGCCGCGCACAGCATCGACGAGATCGTCTCCTTCCTCGGCAACGATTTCCGCCGCAAGCTGAAGCCGCTCAGCGAATCGCGCTGGGCCCACGACCCGTTCGCCCGCGGCTCCTACTCGCACGCCCTGCCCGGCCACGCCGACAGGCGCGCCGTGCTGGCTGCCCCGGTCGACGGCCGGCTGTTCTTCGCCGGCGAGGCCACCTCGCCGCATTTCTTCTCGACCGCCCATGGCGCGCGGGATTCGGGGGAACGGGCGGCGAAGGAAGTGTTGGCGGGATTACCGCGCAAATAGCCGCATCGTCATTGCGAGCGGAGCGAAGCAATCCATCGCGCCGCTTAACGGAAATATGGATTGCTTCGTCGCTTCGCTCCTCGCAATGACGCCGAAAGCTACTCCAACACCCTCGCCCGCATGTCCGCATCCGGCACGAAGCATGTCTCGTACTTGCCGAATATCTTGTAGCGGTTGCGGGCGATGAGGCTGTAG
>CALRXG020000021.1:0-27904 GCA_943372075.1 Bordetella parapertussis
ACCGGCGGCGTTGGCGCTGCGGGCAGCGGCGGGGCCGCAACGACCGGCGGTGGTTCGATCGTCATCACGCGCGGAGGCGACGGTGCGGCGGGCGGTGGTGGCACGACGGCTGGAGGCGGCGCGGCTGGAGCGGGCTTGTAGACGACAACCGGCGACGGCGACGGCGCAGACGTCGCTGCCGCCGAGCTCGCCGATGCGCCGGCAGGGATCGCTGCAGTCGCCACCGGCACACGGTCCGGCTTCAGTGCACGTCCGGCGCCGTCGTCGCGCCTTGATCGATCCGACACCGAGACGCAGGACGGCGCGCGGCACCGCGTGGAATCGATGTGGATGCGATGGCCGCCGATCGAGAACGAGATGCCCTCGCCGGCATGGGCGAACGGCGCGGACAGCATCAGCACGGCGAGCAGGCAGAAGCGCTTCATCGAAGCCTCCCAGATAACGGGACGAAGCTAGGAGCGCTGCGCTCACGGCGCTGTGATTTGAGTCACCGTCGGCGACCGCGCGGCTTACCCAGGCAGTGTGATGTCGATCACGGAATCCGGCGCTGTCAGCACCTAGCCTCCGGATCGATCGGTACATCCCGCCGCCCAACGACCACGGAGACCCTCATGAAGAAGCTCTTTGCGATCGCCGCGCTGCTGATGGCCAGCACATCGGCGCATGCCGGCGGCACCGGCATCACCTTCCAGATCGACGGCCAGCGCATCCATGTCGAGGCGCCGCGCAATTGCAGCGCGCTGTCCTGCATCCGGATCTCGGCGCCGGGCTACAAGGGCACGATCGGCGACATCAATCTCAAGGGCCTCGGCACGAAGTCCGACGATAATGACGATGTCGCATCGACGGCCGCGCCGCCCCCTGCTCCCGCGCCGCCCCCTGCTCCCCAGCCGCAGCCGGCCGCGCCGGTTGCCGCCGCCGTTGCACCGACCGCGCCTCCCGCCGCGCCATCCACCGTGGTTGCGACCGCGGCCGCCGCGCCGATTGAAGCCACGGCAGTTGCTGCGGCGCCGACACCGGTTTCCGCGCAGCCCGCGTCGCAGCCGCAAGCTGCTCCCGTTGCCACAGCACCCGCGCCGACCGGACCGATCGGCGTCTGGGCCACCGAGGAGAACAAGGGCAATGTCCGTGTCGAGGCCTGTGGCGCCAATCTCTGCGGTTATTCCGAGAAGACCAGCGAACGCATCCTGATCAACATGAGGCCCGACGGCAGCAAGTGGAGCGGCCGCATCCACGATCCCGATTCCGGCCGCAACTACGACTCGACGATCGCGATGAAGGGTCCGAATGCGATGCGGGTTCAGGGCTGCGCCTTTGGCGGCATGTTCTGCGGCGGCCAGACCTGGAAGCGGATCAGCTGACCGCAGCTAGACATCAGATTTTTGTGGTTGCCCCGGCGGTCGCTTCATGCGGACCGCCGGACGCGCTATAAGCGGTGCCGTGTCGAGGTTGATTTGAACCTGCGGGCGGCTTGCGATGGCGATGACGGCTCTTGAACTCGGTCTGCGAGGCGCGGTGGTCGCACTGTTCCTGGTGGTGTGCGCGATGCTGCTGTTGCGCTATGCGGCAGTTCACCGCGCCGCGAGCCTCGGTGCAGCGATGGGCGCGGCCGGCGCAGCCTACGCGATTACGACGGCGCCGTTCTTTCCCGCCTCGTCATTCGGCTGGAGTTCGCCGTTCATCGCCTTCGCGATGGGCTCTCCGGTCGTGTTCTGGCTGTGGGCGCGCGCGATGTTCGACGAGCGGTTTGCGCTGCGGCCGTGGCACGCCGCCGTATGGACGCTGGTCGCCGGTCTCGGCGTCGTGAGTCATGGTGGCTGGGCGATGCCGCCCGGTCTCGGAGCAAGCTGCGGCCGCACGCTGGCGCTGACGACGATCGTGTTCGCGCTGCTCGGCCTGGGGCAGCTTCCGAGGGGATGGCGCACGGCCGTGGCCACGGCACGCGGCCGGCTGTTGATCGCGCTGGTGATCGGCATCGGCCTTCAGATGGCCTTCGCCGCCGCGGCCGGGCTGGCAGCGCTTCCGACCCGCTCGATCAACCTCAGCGCCGCGCTCGCCCTTGCGGCCTTCGCGCTGATCGCGATCTGGATGATGCTGTTCGATCCACCCGAGAGAGGGCCGGCGGTTGCCCATGCCGGCAGCGGCCAGCCAGCCCGCGCCGCAGGGTCGCTCGCCGATGCCGGCCGTTCGGCGTCCGACCAGGCGGCGCTCAATCACCTCAAGCGCCTGATGGCGACCGAGCGGACCTATCGGCAGGAGGGGCTGACCATCGGCGTGCTGGCGGTCAGGCTCGGCATGCCGGAGTACCGGCTGCGCACGCTGATCAATGACCGGCTCGGTCACCGGAACTTCAATGCCTTCCTCAATCGTTACCGGCTCGACGAGGCCAAGGCAGCGCTTGGCGACGCAAGCCAGGCCGAGGTGCCGTTGCTGACGATCGCGCTCGATGCCGGGTTCCAATCGCTGGCGCCGTTCAACCGCGCCTTCAAGGCGGACACCGGGCTGACGCCGACCGAATTTCGCCGCCGGGCGGCCGCGCCGTCCGATGACCGGGTGGAATCCCCGGCTCCGGGCGAGAATTCGCTCCTCGATTTCAGAAATCGATAGGCTTTCGGCCGCGCGATCCGCCTAGTTTGCGCCGGCGCATGCACCGGCAATGCGACGGCGCGACACGGACAGCGGAGTTTTGACGGCTTATGAAGCATTTCCTCATCGCAGCAAGGTTGCTGGCGCTCGACTTGGCGTCGACCCTGGTCTTTCTCGTTCTGTTCCTGCTGACCCACAACACCGCTTTGTCCGTCGGCCTCGGCATCGCATTCGGCGTCGCGCAGATCGGCATCCAGATTGTGCGCGGCAAGACGATCGACACCATGGAATGGCTCAGCCTGTTCCTGGTGGTCGCCGCCGGCACCGCCACGCTGCTGACCCATAATCCGCGCTTCGTGCTGTTCAAGCCGAGCGTGATCTACGCGATCGTCGGCGTCGTGATGCTGAAGCCGGGCTGGCTCAACCGCTATCTTCCCGAGATCGCGCGCACCGTCGTGCCCGATGTCGCGGTCATCGTTGGTTACGCCTGGGCGGCGCTGATGTTCGTCTCGGCCGCCGTGAACGCGTTCGTCGCGCTGACCTGCGAGGTCGCGACCTGGGCTGTCGTGATGCCGGTCTTCGGCATCGTCAGCAAGGTCGTGGTGTTCCTCGGCGGCTTCGCCGCGCTGCGGCTGATGGCGAGGCACCGGATCCGCGCCATGCCGGAAGCCCAGCGCGAGGCCGTGCTCGCGCTGGAGGGGACGCCGGTGACGGCGACACCTTAGGCGCCGATGCGCCTCCGTGCGCATGCGCGGCGACGAAACAAACGGGCGCGCGACGAAACCATTTTGCCGCACTGACGAAGCATCGCCGAAACCGAGCCTCCCTAGGCATGCACATGGCACCGCGCTGCTTCGGCGCGATCAGCACAAGGGGGACACGATGGCTTTCACCGCTTCCGCGCTGCGTCACGGTAAACTGCTTGCGGCAACCGCGTTCACGCTCGGTCTGCTAACCTCGGCGTCCTATGCCTACACCGACGAGCAGCAGCAAATGTGCACCGGCGACGCGATGCGGCTGTGCAGTTCGGAAATCCCCGATGTCGATCGCGTCACCGCCTGCATGATCCGCCAGCGCGCGCAGCTCAGCGACGGCTGCAAGGCGGTGTTTCACTACGTACCGCCGACGGCGCCGCAGCCCGCGAGCTACTCACCCGCGGCCAAGCCGGCGAAGCCGCTCAACATCACGCCGCACAAGCGCGGCTGACCAGACCCTTCCCACGCGATCGAGCGCCGCGCCTCCCGAAGGAGAGCGCGGTGCTTGATCGTTCCGGTCCGCCATGACAACAAGGCAGGACCGTTCATTCGGCATTCAGCCTGACGCGGCTCAATTGCCGGTCACCCTTGCCTCCCGGGAATCGATGGTGATGCGCCGCGCCTTCCTCTTTGCGCTTCTGCTTGGTGCCGGCGTCACGATGGGGTGGCATGCAACGGCCAATGCCGCGCCGCAGCTGACGCAGCTCGCGCAAGCGCAACCCGCCCCCTCACCTGCCCCGGCGCCGAGCGCGACACCGGCGGCACCCCCGCCCACAACGGCTGCTCCAGCCGCGGCATCGCAGGCCGCAGCGCCCGAGCCGATCGGCAACGTCGCGACGCTGACCGGGACCGCCACGGTCACGCGCAACAACACCACGACCCCGCTGCAGATCCGCGACGACATCTTTGCCAATGACGACGTCGCGACGTCGGCGACCTCCTCGCTCGGCATCACCTTCAACGACGGCACCACCTTCAACCTGCGCGCCAACGCCAGGATCACGATCGACAATTATGTCTACGAGGATGGCGGCCAGCAGAACAGCGCGCTGTTCAACGTCGCCAAGGGAACGGCGGCGTTCGTCGCCGCCGCTGTCGCCAAGACCGGCAACATGAAGATCTCGACACCGACCGCGACGCTAGGTATCCGCGGCACCACCGGCCTTGTCGAGGTGCCGGAAGGCGCGAATGCGGCCGGCAACAATGTCGGCATCAAGCTCTATCCCGACGCCGACGGACATGTCGGCCGCATCGAGGTCAACGACCGCAGCGGCGCCTCGCTCGGCGTGCTGACGCGCGGCGCCAGCGGCTTCGCGATTCGTCCGGGCACCGGCGGCGCCCGCTTCGCCGCGGTGCCGCTGACGATCTCGCCGCAGCAGATGACGCGCGACCAGGGTTTCGTGCGCGCGGTGCATTCCGCGCAAACGCTCGGCCGCCAGGTCGTGACCGAGCAGCGCGACTTCCGCAGAGCCAATCCCGATTTCCGCCGCACCAATCCAGCCGCGCCCTATCCGAACCGCGGCCAGCCGGTGCAGCCGAACCCGCAGCGCCAGAACGGCCTGCCGGGCCAGAACCGCAACGGTCCGCAGCAGCCGGGTCAGCAGAATCGTCCAGGCCAGTTGCAGCAGCCCGGTCAGCAAAACCGTCCCGGCCAGCCGCAGCAACCCGGTACGCCGGGTCGCCAGGGCTCGCAGCAGCAGCCCGGTACGCAGCAACAGGGCGGCGCGCAGCACGCGCTGCCCGGACAACCCGGCGGCACGACGCTGCCGCACGCGCCCGGCGTCCAGACGCCGGCCGGACAGCAGCCCGCGGGGCAACAGCCCGGACGTCAGGGCGCGACGCAGCCCGGCGGACAACCGCCGCCGACGCGTCAAGGCGGCCTGCAGCCGGGTCGCACGCAGCAGCCGGGCGGCGTGCGACAGCCCGGACAGCAAGCGCAACCGGGCGTGCCGCGGCAGGGCGCCGCGCAGCCGGCTCCCGGCCAGATACGCCCCGGCATGCAGCAGGCCGCGCCGGGCGCGCGTCCCGGCATGCAGCGGCCCGCAATGCAGCCGCGCCCCGGCTTCCAGCAACGGCGGCCCCCGCCACCGCGCGCGGCGAAGCCGCCGCCGAGAGAGAAGCGTCACAATTGATGAGAAGCGCGTGTACTTACGCCGCGCGGCGCAGCCAGTCGCGCACGCGCGCGATCAGGTTCTTGCGCGGGATCGGCTGAACGGCCGGCGCCACCGCTTCGATCTCGCGCGCGGATGGTAGCTGTTCGGACGCAGCATGCTCGCTCTCGACCGCTTCGCCGGCATCGACAGCGGCATGCTCCGGCATCACCGCCGGCTGATCCCGTCCGGCTTCCACCGGCAGCGTCTCCACATCGGCGGAGGATTCAGCCTTGACCTGCACATCAACAGGCAAAGGCTCGTCAATAACGATGATCGGCGTTTCGGCAACCGCCGGCGTTTCAGCGATCGCGGGCGTTTCAACGGCCGGTTCTTCCGCAGCAAGCCGCGCGCGGCGTCGCTCTGCGGCCTCGATCCGCAGGCGCGTGCGCCGCTCGCGCTCGGCCTGCGCCGCGGACTGCAACGCGATCGGTCCGACATTCTCCAGGAAGGTGCGCTCATAGCTGCGCGACAGGCGGTCCAGCGCCGCGTCGAGCGGCAGCCAGTCGACCTCCCTGATGTCGCTCATCAACTCGCGCACCGGCTTGCCGCCGGCATCCATGCGCCAGTAATGCACCACCTTCGAACGCCCGCCGGACTCGTAGACCAGCGTGCCCAGAAACTCATGCACCTCGACGTCGTGGCCGGTTTCCTCCAGCACCTCGCGCTCAGCGGCGGCGCGCGCCGTCTCGCCGTCGTCGAGCTTGCCCTTCGGCAGCACCCACTCGTTGCGCTTGCGCAGGCGCACGACGGCAAAGCGCGGCGGTGTCTCCCGCCGCAGCACAATGCCTCCCGCCGCCATGACAGGCGTCCGCGCCATCTCATATCCATCAGGTTTGCGATTTAGGATCGTCGCACGACGATCCCGAACATTCTAAAGCATGATCCGGAAAACTGGAAACTGGTTTTCCGGGCAAATCATGCTCGAACAATGACACGCAAAGGACAAAGCCGCATCACATCACAGGTTTTCGCAACAGCGGCTCGCCGCACTTGATCCGCGTTCCCTCCGCGACATTGTCGCAGAACTCGAAATCGCCGGGCGCGAGCACGATGATGGTGGAGCCGTGCTCGAACCAGCCGAGCTCGTCGCCCTTCTTCACATCTGCGTCACAGGGAAAGTCCACTGGCCCCCGCGACTGCGCGTTCAGCGTGATGTCGAGGAAATGCAGCCGAAGGCTGGCAACCAGGATCGCGGCCACCGGAACCAAGGTCAGCGGCTCGCCGGTCGGCAGTTTCGCGCGCAGCACTGCGCGCTCGTTCTTGCAGAACAACCGCTCGACCCGCTTCAGCGCGATCGGATTGACGTTCCAGACGTCGCCATGGATGAACGTCACCTTGTCGATGGCAAGATCATATGGCGCGTGGAAGCGGTGGTACATGCTCGAGGTCAGCCGCAGCGTGACGAAGCGGCCATTCCTGTGCTGCTCGACCAGCGCAGGATCGCCGAGCAGATCAAGCAGCGAATAGGGCGCGCCCTTGACCTGAAACAACTGCCCGTCCTCAATTTGTCCATGCGCGCCGATGATCGCGTCCGACGGGCTCGCGATGATGGCTGGATCTGCCACCGCCGGGCGCAGGCCGGGCTTCAGCTCGCGGGTAAAGCAATCGTGCAGGCTCTTGAACTCGGTCTTCTTGGCTTCCGACAGGTCGAGGTCGGAAAACAGCTTCCAGCAGGCGATCGAAGCGTCCCGCACCAGCGGGTTCTCGACCTTCGAGAACCAGCCCATGAAGCGGGTGACCGCGGCCCGCGGAATCCGGTTGGTTAGCAGGAAATTGAGGTCCTCCTGCTGGGTGAATGCCGAGATCAGGCCCTTGACTGTCATGAATTTGTTAGGTGCCGAGGCTAGCGCTTCTGTCATGGAAACATCCCTTCCGATTCTCTCGCTGTCCGCCGCCGCTCTCGCCGGCGCCGCCGCAGCGTTCCCCAAGATTCAGGCCCGCATCGCGCTGTCGCGTGCCAAGCACCGCTCGCTGACCGGACATTCCAAGATGTCCAAGATGGTCGCGCGTATGGTCCCGCACTACGAATTCGACATCGACGAGTTCTTCTGCTCCGACGGCGCGCCGAAGGACATCGCGATGCAGCGCCAGGACGGCTTCTTCCGCCTCGCCGGGCTCTACCAGGACCGCTACCCCAAGGGCCGCGCGCTCACCGCCGAGGTGACGGAACGCATCTCGGACCTGCGGTTCACCGAATCCTACCGCGTGCCGTTCCAGTACAGCGGCCTGGTGCGCGAACATCTCGGCACCTCGGCCTTCGTCGAGGCCTCCAGCGGCGTCACCGTCACCGATGTCGACGGCAACGTGTCCTACGACCTGACCGGCTCCTACGGCGTCAACATCTTCGGCAACGACTTCTACAAGGAGTGCATCGCCGAGGGTGAGAAGCGCGCGCAGGCGCTCGGCCCGGTGCTCGGCCCCTACCACCCTGTTATCGCCGACAACGTCAAGCGCCTGACCGAGCTCTCCGGCCTCGACGAGGTCTCGTTCCACATGTCCGGCACCGAGGCCGTGATGCAGGCGGTGCGGCTCGCGCGCTACCACACCAAGCGCACGCATCTGGTGCGCTTCGCCGGCAGCTATCACGGCTGGTGGGGCGAAGTGCAGCCCGGCGTCGGCAATCCGGTGTCGCCGCACGAGACCTACACGCTCGCCGAAATGTCGGAGAAGACGCTGCACGTGCTGCGCACCCGCAAGGACATCGCCTGCGTGCTGGTCAATCCGCTGCAGGCGCTGCATCCGAATTCCAACGCGCCCGGCGATTCCGCGCTGGTCGATTCGTCGCGCTCGTCGAGATACGACCGCGCCGCCTACACCGAATGGCTGAAGCAGCTGCGCGAGGTCTGCACCGAGCGCGGCATCGTCCTGATCTTCGACGAGGTGTTCGTCGGCTTCCGCCTCGCCGCCAGCGGTGCCCAGGAGTATTTCGGCGTCAAGGCCGACATGGTGACCTATGGCAAGAGCCTTGCCGGCGGCCTTCCGGTTGGCGTGGTGTGCGGCCGCAAGGATCTGATGCGCCGCTTCCGCGACGATCGTCCCGCCGACATCTGCTTTGCCCGCGGCACCTTCAACTCGCATCCCTATGTGATGACGGCGATGGACGAGTTCCTGAGCCGGCTCGCCAGCCCGAACTTCCGCTCGATCTATAACGGGCTCGACGAGACCTGGAACGGCCGGGCCAAGGCGCTCAACGACCGCCTCACGGCCACCGGCCTGCCGGTTCGTGTCGGCAACATCTCGTCGATCTGGACGGTCTATTACACCGAGCCGTCCCGCTACAACTGGATGCTGCAATACTATCTGCGCGCCGAGGGGCTGGCGCTGAGTTGGGTCGGCACCGGCCGGCTGATCTTCACCCTGAACTACACCGACGCCGATTTCGCCGAGGTCAGCGACCGCTTCGTCGCGGCCGCCGAGAAGATGAAGCGCGACGGCTGGTGGTGGCACAAGGAAGGCCTCACCAACAAGAACATCAAGCGGCAGATCCTGAAGGAGATGGTCGCTGTGAGGTTCGGACGCTGAGGTAGCGCGCGATCCCTCCGCTCCCTCGCTCCGCCCTTGCGGGGAGAGGGCTGGAGTGAGGGGCTCTATCCCCGAATTAAGTGTCAGGTGAACTCGCGGTGAGCCCCCCTCACCCGGATCGCTCACGCGATTCGACCTCTCCCCGCGAGCGGGGCGAGGTGAAGTGGGAGCGCAGACGAAGAGATTCAACACGAGGCCCTGCTCGGTAGCCCTAAGAACGGTGATGCCCGGGACAAGCCCGGGCATGACGCAAGTTTGAAGACGCTGGAAGCAAACGATCAGGCGTGCTTGACGTGCTTCTCGAGGCCCGGATCGATCAGCTCGCCCTTCATCAGGAAAAGCGGCGCCTTGTGGTAGAGCTTCAGGTCGTGGAAGGGATCGGTGACGATCTTGGTCATCCAGACGAGACCGGTCTCGACGTCGCGGATGAAGAACAAATGGATGGTGCGGAACAAGAGGCCGCCGATACCGACCACGAGCCAGATCTTGGCGACCTGACGGGTGAAGTCGCCCATCGTGACCCAGGGCTTGAACAGGCCGAACAGGGTCGGATCGAAGTACAGCACCATCGGCGACAGCGCCCAGATCGCCATCAGCACGACCTTGCGCTGCAGGTTGTAGCCGACCTTGATGTCTTCCTTGTGCTCGTGGGTCGCTTGGTTGACGTGGTCATAGCCCTTCGGCTCGAAGAAGAAGTGACCGGCCTGGCGCGAGGTCATCGAGACCAGCCAGCCGACCAGCGCCGACACGACGGGATCGAAGAACAGCATCACATAGGCGAACAGGAAGCTCAGCGCGCTGACGAAGTGCAGGCTCTGGTTGATCCGGCTGTGATGGTAGAAGCGATGGTCATCCCAGCGCTGGGTACGAAGCTCTTGCAGGAAGTTCTTGATCATTGGTTCCCCCAACATCTTTCGGGACAGGATTTACAGGGATTCGATGTACCGCGTGTGACATCATCATAATGACATATGACAATGCGCAGCGACGCCTTGACGCAACCGGAGCAGGGTCTCACCTCATCCGGCGCCGGTGCTGCGACGCGGGAGGATGAGGCCGAGGGATAGCCTCCGGGTTGGCGGTGCGCGGTGCGCTGGCTTACCCGGAGGGGATGGCGGCCACGATCGGCCGCCGCATTGGGCACTTAGGCGGCTTTGGCCACGTCCACCTTGCGGAAGCGGACCAGCGAGAAGTGACCGAGCGGCGGGATCAAGCGGCGCTCCGCGAGCTCCATGCCGTTCGCGCCAGCGAGCCATTTGGTATAGCGCGACCAGGCGAACTCGGCAGTGCGGAAGCCGAGCGGACGCACCACCGGCTGCAGCGTCTGCTCGATGAAGCGACGCACGCCGGCATCGGCGCTGACGCGGGTCAGGATGATCAGTTCGCCGCCGGGCCGCACCACGCGCGCGAACTCGTCCATCGCGGCTTCCGGGTTCGGCACCGCGGACAGCACGTATTGCGCCATCACCACGTCGAACGAATTGTCGGGGAATTCGAGCTTCTCGGCATCCATCACCGCGAGGCCCTCGACATTCTTCAGGCCCTGCTCGGCGACGCGCTTCTTGGCCTTCTCGAGCATCGCTTCCGAGATGTCGGTGCCGAAGATGCGAACGTTCGGGCCATAGAGCGGCAGCGAGATGCCGGTGCCGACGCCGACCTCGAGCACGCGGCCACCGATCTTGTTGGTGGCCTGGATCGCGACCTGCCGGCCCTTGCTGAACACGCCGCCAAACACCAGGTCGTAGATCGGCGCCCAGCGGTCATAGGCCTGCTCGACCGTCTCGCGGTCGAAGTCCATGGAACGGTCGGCACCCAGCTTGATGATTTCAGCCATAGAGAGTCTCTCGTCTTTCGTTCGATTGAGCTGTTTAATTCGGAACCGCACTGCGGCTGGCGACGCGGCGGGCGGGCCGCGGCGCGCGGCTCGGCTGCAACGTGGCCAGATTGCCGATGAACTGACGCGCACTGTTTTCCCAGGAACGCTCCAACGCAAAATTGCGGCAATCGGCGCGCGACATGGTCAGCGCGCGCAGGCAGGCGCTGCGCAGTTCATTGTCGATCGCTCCGATCGGATGGTCTGCGATGACGTCCTTCGGGCCGGTGACCGGGAACGCCGCGACCGGCGTGCCGCAGGCCAGCGCTTCCAGCTGCACGACGCCGAACGTGTCGGTCAGGCTCGGGAACACGAAGACGTCGGCGGCGGCGAGATGCGAGGTCAAATCCTGGCCCTTCTTCTCGCCAAGGAAGATCGCGTCCGGATATTTCTGTTCCAATGCCGCCCTTTGCGGGCCATCGCCGACCACGACCTTGGAGCCCGGCAAATCGAGCGACAGGAAGGCGTCGAGATTCTTCTCCACCGCGACGCGGCCCATGGTCATGAAGATCGGCCGCGGCAGATCGAGCACCGCCGGCTGGTCGGGATTGAAGATCTTGGTGTCGACGCCGCGGGTCCAGAAGCCGAGCCTTCGGAAGCCGCGCTCGGCAAGCTCCGACCGCAGCGAGTCGGTCGCGACCATCGTCATCGAGCCGGCCGCGTGGAAATGGCGCAGCACCGCGTAGCCGACGCTGTCCGGAATGCCGGTGCGTACCGACACATATTCGGGGAAACGCGTGGTGTAGGAGGTCGTGAAGGCGAGCTTGTTGCGCTGGCAATAGCCACGCACCGCCCAGCCGATCGGCCCTTCGGTCGCGATATGGATCGCCTCGGGCGCGGCGTCCTCGATCCGACGCGCGATCTCGCGGCGGTTCGGCAGCGCCATGCGCAATCCCGGATAGGTCGGCACACCGACCGAGCGGAAACCGTCGGGGGTGAGGAATTCGATCTCGGCGCCGAGGGTCGCGGCGCTGCGCGCAAGCGACGTCAGCGTTCGGACCACGCCGTTGACTTGCGGATGCCAGGCATCGGTCGCAACGAGTATGCGCATTGCAGGAGATCCAAATCGTTAATTGTCGATTCTGCTCGCACGACGTTCTGACATGGATGTTTCAAACGTATGACGTCATCGAAATGTTAGGTTGTTTTTCACCGCAAACGCGCAGTTTTTCGTGTAAGATGACAACCAGATGTCAGAGCAGAGCGAAAAACCCGGCAGCGCGCGCCGCAGGCTCAGACGGCGAAACTCGTCGCTCCTGGTCCTTGCGACCGGCATCTTCGTGTTCGGCGCCGCCGCGGGCGCGCTGTTCTACGCGCTGCGTCCGGTCACGCTCTCGATCGCCGTCGGCCCGACCGGCCGCGACGACGTCAAGCTCATCCAGGGTTTCGCGCAGGCGTTTGCGCGCGACGGAAGTTCGGTGCGGCTGAAGCCGATCACGACACAGGGCGCCGCTGAAAGCATCGCGCTGTTCACCGCCAACAAGGTCGACCTCGCGGTGGTGCGCGGCGATCTCGATCTGCCGGCAAGCGCCGAGTCGGTCGCGATCCTGCGCAAGAATGTCGTGGTGTTGTGGGCGCCCAAAGGCGCGAAGGGCACGCGGCGGTCGGCGAGGATCAAGAGCATCGGCGATCTCCCCGGCCACAAGGTCGGCGTTATCGGCAGCACCCAGGCCAACGTCACGCTGCTGCGCGTGATCCTGACCGAGTCCGGCGTCAACCCCGACAAGGTCACGATCAGCCAGTTCGCACTCAACAAGATCGCCGACCTCGCGCGCGATCCCTCGCTCGATGCCTACATGACCGTCGGTCCGCTCGACAGCAAGGTGACGTCGGATGCGATCACCGCGACGGCGGCCGCGCGCGGCGAGCCGGTGTTCCTCCCCATCGACGTCTCGGAAGCGATCGCGCAGAAGCATCCGCGCTATGAGTCCGAGGAGATCGCCGGCAGCATCTTCTCGTCGTCGCCGGCCCGCCCCGAGGACAAGGTCGAGACCGTCGGCGTCAACCACCTGATCATCGCGCAGCACGCGCTGAACGAAGCAACCGTCGGCGCGCTCGACCGGCAATTGTTCACGCAGCGCCTCCAGGTTGCCCGCGACGTACCGGCCGCGGCCAAGATCGAGAAGCCGGACACCGACAAGGACGCCGCGCTGCCGGCGCATCAGGGCGCGGCCGCCTATATCGACGGCACCGAGCGCACCTTCCTCGAGAAATATTCCGACTACATCTGGGGCAGCATCCTGCTGCTCTCAGGCCTCGGATCGGCCGGCGCCTGGCTGCGGCATTACCTCAAGCGCGACGAACGCGAGCACTACATCAGCCACCGCGACAATCTGCTGAGCTTGATCGCGCGGGTGCGCGGCGCCGAAACGCCGGAGCAACTCGCGGCGATGCAGGGCGATGCGGACGCGCTGCTGCGCGAGGCGCTCGATTGCTACGACGACGGCGCGATCGAGGAAGGCGACCTCTCGGTGATCGGGCTGACGCTCGAGCAATTCCATCACGCCGTCGCCGACCGCCGCGCCACGATCAGCGGCGACCGGCCGGGCGTGCCGAGGATGCGCGCCGGCTAGAACGTTTTCGAGCGAAGAGCCCGCATCTCGCATGGAGCGAAGCTCGATACCGCAAGCGAGCCGGCTTCGATTGCACCGAGAGCAATGTTTGGATTGCGTGCGGATGGACGCACCGCCATGTTGCAGCAATCCCAACGCCAGCCACGACATCAAGATGATCGCCGCCGCCATGTCAGACCTGCCCGCGCCGTATGTGCTCACGGTGGCATTGGCCGGTGTGTTCCTGATCGCCTTCATGAAGGGCGCATTCGGCGGCGGCTTTGCGATCGTCGGCATCCCGCTGCTTTCGCTGGCAATGGATCCGATCGCGGCCGGCGCCCTGCTCGCGCCGCTGTTCGTCGTCATGGATCTCACCGCGCTGCCGTTCTGGCGTCCCAATACATGGTCGCGCGTCGACCTCGCGATGCTGCTGCCCGCGCTCGTGGTCGGCGTCGGGCTCGGCTATTTCGTGCTGCGCGATCTCGACCGGCATGCGGTCGAGATCGTGATGGGCGTGGTGACGCTGGTGTTCGCCGCGCTATGGTTTCTCGGCGGCGGCGAGATCAAGCAGCAATCGCGCTCGACGATCAAGGCGACGTTCGCCGGGCTCTCCTCGGGGGTCACCACGATGGTGGCGCATTCGGGCGGCCCGCCGCTTGCGATCTATCTGCTGCCGCTCGGCATGTCGAAGGCGCTCTACGCCGGCACCACCAGCCTGTTCTTCACGGTCGGCAATCTGCTGAAGGCGGGTCCATGGCTCGTGCTCGCCACGCCATCGCGCAGCCTGTGGGTGCTGATGGCGCTGTGCGTGCCGGCTGTGCCGGTCGGGGTCTGGGCCGGATGGCGACTGCACGAGCGGCTCGACCAGCGCGCGCTCTACCGGCTCTGCTATGCCATTCTCGTCGTCACCGCGGCCAAGCTGTTGTGGGACGGATTGGCCGGATACATCCACCTCTGAGCGGTGCCGGCGTTGTTGCTTCGCGTCAGGAAGATCGCGCACTCCGGCTGCCGCTCACGCTGATGACCAACGGCCCGATCCCTTCGAGCGGCGAGACCGTTGTGTCCGGCTCCAGCCGCTTGCGCGCCACGAAGGAGAAATGGCGGCGCAGCTTCAGGACCGGTTTCTCGATGCAGTGCCAGGAAAACGCCGCGAACGCCGTGATCAGCACCAGCGCGACGGTGAACTGGACGGTCAGCGACGCATTCGGCAGCCAGACTTTCACCACCTGCTGCATCGGAAAGCCATACAGATAGATGCCGTAGGAGTAGTCGCCGTTCGAGAACAGCGGCAGCCGCGGCAGATTGGAGACCCCGAGGAACACCGTGATGTAAACCAGCGCCGGCGCGATGACGGCATTGAGGACAGGCTGGGTCATCCAGGGTGCCGGCCCGAGCAGTATGGCGCCGAGACACAGCGCACAGCAGGCCGCGAGAATGCGCCCGTCATAGGGAATACGATCGCGGTAGAGATAGGCCGCGATTGCAAGCAGACAGGCGACTGGCAGTTTCGCACCGCGTCCGAGAAACAGCGCCGTGCTGAAGATCTTGTCATGCAGCGTGCCTGCGACGCCGGCTGGCAGCTGGGAGGGAGCAGCAACGTGCCCCGTGAAGTTCAGCGCGAGGCCGAGCCCCACCAGCACCACGACGCCGAACACGATCAATCCCGGCTTGCGCAGCAGCCCCAAGGCCATGATGAGCGCCATCACCGCGTAGCAGCCGTATTCGAACGGCACGGTCCACAGCGAACTGTTGACCTCCGGCGCGGGATTGCCGCTGAACACGCCCGGCAACGTGTAGTTCACCAGGCCGACGACGTTGGTAAAATATCTCCAGGTGCCGGCGCTGGTGAAGTAGTCCCAGAGCGGCAGCGTCGTGAAGATCGGCCCGAGAATCAACGCCGACAGCACAATCTCGACCGCGAGCGCCGGAATGATCCGCAAGCCGCGATTGATCAGAAATTCCTTGACGCTGAGCCGCAGCCCGCTCGCGGCGATCAGAAACCCGCTCAGCGCGAAAAACATCACGAGGATCGCAAATTGCGGAAACCAGAGGATCCACGTCGGATCGGAATCGCCGCGCCCCGTGGCGACATAGGGCGTATGCCCGGCGACGACCGAGATCGCGAGCGCAACGCGGAGAAAATCGAACCCGGGACCAAAGCCTTTCTGTCGATCCAGCATGCTCCCGATCGAAGGCGCTGGCATGATTTCCACTCCATTCCAAACCACGCTTTTCGGACAGCAAGCGCCGTGCCGAGATCGATGTCCTGATGCGGCACAGCGCTCCGGCAACGCGCCCTTAACCCTTCGACGAAACACGCACGAAACAAATCCCTAACGGCACGAAACCATTTTGGCGATTTCGTGCAAACGTCCTGAAACGCCTCACCTGTACTGGTTTGAGCCAAAGACGCGCCGGAACTGGCGCGCAGGGCGCAAACAACAGGGGTCGACAATGTCCAATTCCATCAAGCTGAACGCACGTCTCGCTGCCGCCGCCTTCGGCGCGCTGGCGATCGGCACCGTCGCTTTCTCGAATTCCGCCGCGGCCGCGCCGCTGCCGATCTTCCCCTTCATCCTGACGCCGCCGACCGAGGCGGTGCAGCCGCCGGTGCAGTCGATGCCGCAGGCGCAGGAGGAAGACCGCTCGGTTGAACTGCCCGCCCGGCTGCGCCGCCAGGTCGTCGCCTATCCGACCCGCGAGGCCCCCGGCACCGTCATCATCGATACCCCGCACACCTATCTCTATCTGGTGCTCGGCAATGGCCAGGCGATGCGCTACGGCATCGGCGTCGGCCGTGACGGCTTCACCTGGTCCGGCACCCAGACCATCACCAAGAAGGCGGAGTGGCCGGATTGGACCCCGCCGCCGGAAATGATTGCCCGCCAGCCCTATCTGCCGCGCCACATGGCCGGCGGCCCAGGCAATCCGCTCGGCGCCCGCGCGATGTATCTCGGCGGCACCGTGTACCGCATCCATGGCACCAACGCGCCAGAAACGATCGGTACCCACGTCTCCTCCGGCTGCCTGCGCCTCACCAACGAGGATGTCACCGACCTGTATTCGCGGGTCAGCGTCGGTACCAAGGTGATCGTGCTGCCGATGACCGACCGCCGCGCCGACCTCGGCTCGGCCACCCGCTAGGCGGACATATCCAGACATCGACAACGGCTCCCGGACCACGCCCGAGCCGTTGCCGCGTTCACAATCGTTAACGTCCCCGTCAATATCGGGGCCGCGGCGGCTCTGTGCCCCCGAACCAGCTTGATCCGGCCACACTGGCGCCCTCGTCGAGGGGCCTGTACAACCCGTCAAAGTTGATTTTCATCCGGGGGAATGATGCGTCTACCGATGCATCCAAGGACGATCGCGCTCGGGATCACGGTGGTGCTGGTCTCGTTCGTGATCAGCCTCAAGGCCATGGACTGGCTCGCGCCGAGCGCCACCTTGCAGAAGCCGCAGCTCGCGCAACTGCCGCCGCTGCCGACGGCGCCGCGCTCCTCGACGGTCGTGGCGCAGGTCTCGGTTGCGCTTGCGGCAATCCGTGATGCGGCCGAACGCGGCGCACCGAAGACCTTTGGCGGCAAGGCCGACAACCCGGTCCAGCAGATCCTGCAAAATGCCGACATCGGCTGGACCGCGTCGCGCGGCCCGATCGCCGCCACCGGCGCGCAGGACGTGCTGACGCTGACGACCCCGATCAACGGCACGCTCAAGGTCACCGGCTCGCTGTCCGCGAAGGCGACCGGCGCGGTCACCGACGCACTCGGCAGCCTGCTCGGCGGCAATGTCGCCAAGCAGATCGGCGCCGTGAACATCAAGAACATCAACGCCAACGCCGAGATCAAGGGCAACGTCACGCTGACCGCGCGGCCGAAGCTCGGCGCGTCCTGGCGGATTGAGCCGAACCTGCAGGCGCAGGTCAATCTCGGCGACACCAGCCTGTCGGCCGCCGGCGTCCGCATCAGCGTGCCGGCCCAGGTCAAGCCGGTCATCGACAAGGCGGTCGCCGACCAGATTTCCGCGGTCGAGGCGCGACTGCACAACGACCCGCTGTTCCAGAACACCGCGCGCGCGCAATGGGCCCAGGCCTGCCGCTCGATCCCGCTGCAGGGCACCGGCGGCACAGCGTCGATGCCGCCGATGTGGCTCGAGCTGCGGCCGATCCGCGCGATCGCCGCCCAGCCGAAGGTTGATGCCTCGTCCCTGATCCTGACGATGGGAATCGAGGCGGAGACCCGGATCACCGAGACGCAGACCACCCCGACCTGCCCGTTCCCCGACAAGCTCTCGATCGTGCCGCCAATGCCGAGCCAGGTCTCGGTCGGCCTGCCGGTGGACATGTCCTTCACCACGTTGACCCAGCTGGTCGAGGCCCAGCTCAAGGGCAAGACCTTCCCCGAGGACGGTTCCGGCCCGGTCGACGTGACTGTCAAGAGCGCGAGCATCGCCGCCTCCGGCGACCGGCTGCTGATCTCGCTATTGGTGCACGCCAAGGAGAAGAAGAGCTTCTTCGGCTTGGGCGCAGAGGCAACCGTGCACATCTGGGGCCGGCCGCGGCTCGACGAGCAGGCGCAGACGCTGCGGCTGACCGATGTCGAGCTGGCGGTCGAATCCGAGGCCGCGTTCGGCCTGCTCGGCGCCGCCGCACGCGCGGCGATCCCGCACATGCAGCAGGCGCTGGCCGACCGGCTGGTGGTCGACCTGAAGCCGTTTGCCACCAATGCGCAGCGCAAGATCGCCAGCGCCATCGCCGACCTGCAGAAGAACGAGGAAGGCATCCGCGTCGATGCCGACGTCAACAGCATCCGCCTCGCCGGCATCGCCTTCGATTCGAAGACGCTGCGGGTGATCGTGGAAACCGACGGCACCATCAAGGCCGCCGTCACCGCGCTGCCGACGCTCTGACCGGCGGCGCCCCCTCGCGCGCTGGCTAGTGGGACGAGGTCGAGGGCGATCCGCCCGGTCCCGCCCCTTCACCATGCCCAAAAAGTCGTCTTTGCGACAGCTTGCCGCACCGGATAGAAGGTGCCCCGTGGAAGCGATCCGAACGAAAAACAGGGAGAGAACACGATGAAATTGCTCTTGGCCGCAGCCGCGGCCAGCCTCGCGCTTGCGGCCTCCGGCACCGCAGCCAACGCCCAGATCTCCGACGACGTCGTCAAGATCGGCGTGCTCACCGACATGTCGAGCCTCTATGCGGACGCCACCGGCAAGGGTTCGGTCGCCGCCGTCGAGATGGCGGTCGCCGACTACGGCGGCAAGGTGAAGGGCAAGCCGGTGCAGGTGGTCGCCGCCGATCACCAGAACAAGCCCGACGTCGGCGTCAGCATCGCGCGCAACTGGTACGACAACGAGAAGGTCGATGCGATCCTCGACGTGCCGACCTCCTCGGTCGCGCTGCCGATCTCGGCGCTGACGCGCGAGAAAAACAAGATCAACATCAATTCCGGCGGCGGCTCCTCCGACATCACCGGCCCGGCTTGCTCGCCCAACACGGTGCACTGGACCTACGACACCTATGCGTTGTCGAACGTCGCTGGCAAGGCGATGGTGAAGCGCGGCGAGGACACCTGGTTCTTCGTCACCGCCGACTACGCCTTCGGCCAGGCGCTGGAACGCGACGCCGCCAACGTCGTAAAGGAGGCCGGCGGCAAGGTACTGGGCGACGTGCGCCATCCGCTGAACTCGTCGGACTTCTCGTCCTTCCTGTTGCAGGCGCAGGCCTCCAAGGCCAAGGTCGTGGCGCTGGCCAATGCCGGCGGCGACACCACCAACGCGCTGAAGCAGGCCTCCGAGTTCGGCCTGACCCAGGGCGGGCAGAAGATGATCGCGCTGCTGATGGAAATCACAGACACCCACGCACTGGGCCTGAAGGCCACGCAGGGCCTGATCGTCACCGATGCTTTCTACTGGGATATGAACGACGAGACCCGCGCCTTCTCGAAACGCTTCAACGAGAAGGTCGGCCACATGCCGACCATGATCCAGGCCGGCCTGTATTCGGCGACCATGCATTACCTGAAGGCGATCGAAGCGATCGGCAGCGACGAGGCGCCGAAGGTGATGGAGCAGATGCGCAAGACGCCGATCAACGACTTCTTCGCCAAGAACGGCCATATACGGATCGACGGCCGCATGGTGCACGACATGTATCTGTTCGAAACCAAGAAGCCCGAGGAATCCAAGAACGAGTGGGATCTTTACAAGCTGATCGCCACCGTGCCCGGCGACGAGGCGTTCCGCCCGCTCGACAAGGGCGGCTGCCCGCTGGTGAAGTGAGCTGACGCGCCAGCCGCGGTCCGCGGCCGGCTCGACCGATGAGAGAACGAGAACGCGCCCGGCCCCGCCGGGCGCGTTTTTTTATCCTGCGGCAGGTCGTGGAGATCGCCGCGTCGGCCGGGCTACTCGCCGCTCGCGCCCGGGATCATCCAGGTCGCATAAGTCTGCCAGACGCCGTCGCCCAGATTGCGCTGATAGGCGATGAAGTCGGCATGCTCGCCGTGCACGAGTTCATAGCGATAATACCGCGAAAGGTCATTGATCTGCGTGGTCATTGCATCTCTCCATAGTCAGGGAAGTCTCTGTATTCGACGTAGTCGAGGCACGCCTGCGATCAATGGTATGATCGAAGTCATTCAATCACAGGCGCGCGAGCCGCCCTTAGCGGCCGGCACGATGCGCCCCGTGGCGCGGCACATGGACGACACCGATGCCGCTCTCCTGGGCCTGCAGCGCTTGCAGCACCGCGGGCGGCTCCAGCACCAGCCGCGCCGCCGGCGTCGGCGCACCGTTGTTCAGGACGTCGCGATAGGGATACAGCGCCTGGTAGGCGGCCGGCTCGGAGATCGCAGCCTGCGCCGAGGCGGCCGTAACGGCGGCAGCGGACAGCGCCGCAGCCAGCGCGATAGTCTTGAACGCCGTGACGGCGTGGGAAATCCTGGTGGTCATGATCACACTCCCGCGATTTACATCGCATACGATTAATTCGTTCGCGCCTGATAAAGGCATCGCGCGATCGCGCTTCAAGTATCCCGATTTAATCGGATGCGATTTATTCGAGCGCGCGGCTTCAAATATCCGTGTGAACGATGTGGCCATGCGCGATCAGCAAGCCCGGTCTGTTCGGGGCGCGCACGGCGTCAGCCGGCGCACGTCGATGAGCCCAAGCGCAGACCGATGCGATCCATCGAAATGGGATCGCCTCGCCAGCAACGGCTAAGCGTGCATTCTGAACCGGACAAATCGAGGCAAATTCGGACACGCCACCATGGTTGGCAGGCTTTAGCATCCACGCCATAGTGAATGACCAGGTTGCAAGCCAATGTGGGGTCGCCATGGACGTGTCGCCTTCCGGTAACGAGAGCCACAGCCCGCCCGCACCGGCCGCTGCACCACAACAGGAGACCGCGCACGCGGCCACGCGCACCCCGGCCCTCATCGTCGGCTTGGTCGCGGCCGTCATCATTGCGCTGTCGGTCTATTATCTGCTGCGGCCGGAGCCGCTGCTGGTGCAGGGCGAGGTCGATGCGACCCGGCTCGACATCGCCGCGCGCGTCGACGGACGGGTCAAGGACATCCCGGTCGAGCGCGGCCAGAACGTGGCCGCGGGCGCCGTGCTGGTGCGCATCGACAATCCGGAAACGCTTGCAAAACAGGACCAGATGCGGGCCGCCAAGGCGGTCGCCGATGCACAGTTCGCCAATGTGCTGGTCGGAACGCGGGTCGAAACCATTGCCGCGCGAAAGGCGGAGATGGAGCGCGCGCAAGCGGCGCAGGTGCTGGCCCAGAAGACATTCGATCGCGCCAAGACATTGACCGAGCAAGGCAACGCGCCGCAGGCCCGGCTCGACCAGACCACCGATGCGCTGCACGAGGCCGAGCGCGGGCTCGATCAGGCCAAATCGGCCTATGAGCAGGCGGTCAACGGCTACACCAAGGAAGAACGCGCGATCGCGAAGGCCAATGTCGAGAAGGCCGAAGCGGACATCCAGAGTGTCCAGTCGGTGATCGATCAGCTCGCGGTCTACGCGCCGGTTGCCGCGCAGGTCTACCAGCGCAATGTCGAGCCGGGCGAGTTCGTCTCGCCGGGCGTGCCGCTGGTGACGCTGATCAATCTGGCCGATCTGTGGATCCACTTCGATCTGCGCGAGGACCTGGTCAAGGGCCTCAAGGTCGGCGACAGATTCGACGTCCGCATTCCGGCGCTCGACGACCGCCATGTCACGGTCGAGGTCAAGCTGATCGCGACCAAGGGCGAATATGCCAGCTGGCGGGCGACGCGCGCGACCGGCGATTTTGATTTGCGCACATTCTCCATCCGCGCCTATCCGGTTCAGCCGGTGCCCGAGCTGCGGCCGGGAATGAGCGCCTATCTCGACTGGAAGTCACGCCAATGAGGCTGGCCTCGAAGCCCGGCTTCTGGCTGGTCGCGCAGCGCGAGTGCGCGTGGCTGCTGCGCGATCGCGTCGCGCTGCTCCTGATCTTCGGTGTGCCGCTGTTCGCCTTCGTGGTGCTCACGGCCGTGTTCAGCCAACCGGTCATTCGCGGCCTCGGCGTCACCATCGTCGACGCTGACAAGTCGGATACCTCGCGCGCGCTGACGCAGCATGTCGCTGCGTCGCCGAGCCTGCGGGTCGTCGATGATTCCGGCTCGCTGTCGACCGCCGTGCAGGACATCCGCTCCGGCAAGGCGATCTCGGCGATCTTCATCCCGCCGAATTTCGAACGCGATCTGAAGGCGGATCGCCGCCCGCAGGTCGTCGGCTTCTATAACCAGCAATTCCTGACCGCGGCCGGCATCGCCTCGTCCGGCCTGAACGATGCCCTGTCCGCGGCGGCGGCCGCCGCGCCCGCCAACCGCGCCGCGCCCGCCCCGGCGTCGATGGGAACGCTGAGCGCCGAGACCATCGCGCTGGTCAATCCGCAGAAGAACTACGCCCAGTTCCTGCTGCGTGCGCTGCTGCCGACCATCATCCATGTGGTGATCACGCTCGCGGCCGGCTATTCCGTCGGCTCCGAATTCCGCCGCCGCGACGCGCGGGCCTGGCTCGAAAGCGCAGGCGGCGATCCGGTCGCAGCCCTCGCCGGCAAGCTGGCGCCGCTGTTCGTGATCTTCGCCCTGATCATGCTGGCACAGACGCTGGTGCTGGAGGGCGTGCTGCAGATCCCGTTCAAGGGCGACGCGCTGTTGATGATCGCCGCCGGATCGCTGCTCATCATCGCCTATCTCTCGCTCGGCGCGCTGTTGCAGCTGCTGGTCCGCGACCTCGCAACCGGGCTCGGACTTGCCGGCCTGATCGCCTCCCCCGCCTTCGGCTATGCCGGTGTCGGCTTTCCCACCATCGGCATGAACACCTTCGCACAGCTCTGGAGCGCGATCCTGCCGTTGCGCTGGTATATGGCGGTGCTGATGGGACAGGCCGCACGTGGGTTGCCCGCCTCGGAATCGGCGATGCCCTACGCGGCGCTCGCGGGTCTCACTTTGCTGTTCGCCGCGCTCGCATGGCTGCGCATGGCGAGCCTGACGCGCAGCGGCTGGTTTGTGGCGCCGCGGCCGGCCGAACCGGTCGTCGACGAGCCGGCGCCGCGCGGCGTCGGCGGCGCCTTCGTTGCGGAGTGGCGGCGAGTGCTCGGAACGCGCAGCGCCTTGAGCCTGCTGTTCGTCGCCCCACTGGTCTACGGCATCTATTATCCGCAGCCCTATCTGAACCAGATCCTCCGCAAACTCCCCATCGCGGTCGTCGACAACGATCTCAGCGATCTCTCCCGCCAGATCGTCGAGACGCTGGATGCCAGCGGCACGTTGAGCGTGACGGTTCGCGCTCGCACGCTTGCCGAGGCGCGCACCGAGATCGATCGCGGCAATGCGTTTGCCGCCGTGCAGATTCCGCCAGGCACCGAGCGCGACGTGCTCAAGGGCCTGACCGCGCACATCCCGGTCTACGCCGACGCCACCTATCTGTTCATCTTCAGGTCCACCGCGAGCGCCGTCGCCACCGTGATCGGCACGCTGACAGCCGAGCTGGCGTCGCGCGGCGCCCGCTCCGACGGAAGTCTGGTCAAGGCAAAGCTCGCGAGCATCAGTCCGGCCAACGTGCTGCTGCAACCGATCTTCAACCCGGTCGGCGGCTATGCCAGCTACATCGTCCCGGCGGCCTTCATCCTGATCCTGCAACAGACGCTGCTGATCGGAGCGGCGATGCTGACCGGCACCGCGCTGGCGAACGCCGGCAATGCCGTTGCCGGCGTGTTCGGGCGCGGCATCGCCCATCTGACCATCTATCTGCCGGCGCTCGCGCTCTATCTGATCGTGCTGCCGCGGATCTACGGTTTCTCGACGCTCGGGCATCTGCCGCAGATCTTCGCGCTGGCGACGGTCTTCCTGCTGGCCACGAGCTTCCTGGGACAGGCGATCGGCGCCTGGTTCACGCGGCCGGAAAACGCCACCATCCTGCTGCTGGCAACCAGCCTGCCGCAATTCTTCACCGCCGGCTTCGCGTGGCCGCGCGAGGCCATTCCAGATGCCGCCACCGCGCTCGGGCGCCTGTTCCCGGCAGACTCCGCGATCGATGGCCTGGTGCGGATCAACCAGCTCGGCGCGAGCATCTGGGAGGTCTCGCATGACTGGGCCAGGCTGTGGTGCCTGGCTGTAGGTTACTTCGTGCTCGCCGTGATCTCCGCGCTGGTGTTCAAGAGGGGACAGCAACATGCCCAACGCTAGCCGCGTCGCCATCGTCGCGATCCCGCTCGTGCTCGTCGCGGGTGCGCTGGTCTACGCCGAGAGCCGCGCGACACAGGCTCCCGCCATCCTCGGTGTGGTGCGGTCGACCGAGGTCCGCATCGAGCCGGAGGTGAACGGCCAGCTGCTGTCGATCGCGGTCGAGAAGGGCGCGCAGGTGCACGCCGGCGATGTCCTCGCCAAGCTCTCCGCCATCGAACTCACCGCGCAGGCCGACCAGGCGCGCGCCGCGCTCGCCTCTGCGGTCGCGAGCCGCAACAATGTCTATGCCGGCGTTCGCCGCGAAAAGGTCGAATCCCTGAAGGCTGCGATCTCCAAGGCCAATTCGCGTCTCGACTATGTCGAGACCCAGCTCAAGCGGATCAGCACGCTGGCGGGACAGAATTTCGAGACCCAGCAGGCGCTCGACCAGGCCGAGAACGACGTTGCCGCGGCGCGTGCCGGCGTGACGGCCGCCCAGGCCAATTACGATGCCGCGGCGGCGGGGCCGACCAAGGAGGAGCGCGCCATCGCCGACGCCCAGGTGCAAGCGGCCGCGGCCGCCGTCGCGGTGCTCGACCGCCGGCTCGACAAGATGGTGCTGCGCGCACCGGTCGACGGCGTGGTCAGCGTGATCGCCGCGGAAGTCGGCGAGAACGTTCGCGCGGGCCAGCCGATCCTGACGATCGCGGCGGCAGGCCAACAATGGCTCTCGTTCAATGTGCGCGAGGACCACCTCAACGGCCTTGCCATCGGAAAGACGGTGAATGTGGTACGCAGCACCACCGGCGACGCGACCAAGGCGCTCGTCACCGAAATGCGGCCGCTCGGGGCGTTCGCCACCTGGCAGGCCGAGCGCGTGATCGGCGATCACGACCGCAACACGCTGCGGCTGCGTCTCGACCCTGCCGACACGGGCGGCGGCCTCGAACCCGGCATGAGCGTCCGGATCGAGCATTGAAGCGCACGGCGCGCGGCCGCAAGCCGCGATCGCATCTCAACGCTTTGCCCTGCCCTCCCGCACCACAGTCATCCGCCTGTCAGAAGATTGAGACAAGAAGTCCACGGCGTCGGCCGAATTCGGCTCATTTCCCCGCAGCATTTCGAGCCGACGCCACACAAAGGATGGAGGCCTGGCCGTGATGCAGATTCGTTCGCGACGGAACGTTCATGTTGGAGCGATACTGCTCGGTGCGGCGGCGCTGGCAGTCCTGCTGCCGTCGATGGCGTTGGCACAAAACGGCGCGGCGCCGGCCGGCGCCAAGCCGTTTCTCACCGTCGATGGAAAAATGCCGCTGGTGATCGGGCATCGCGGCGTGCCCGGCCTGGTGCCCGAGGAGACCGAGGCATCGTATGAACTGGCCGCCGATCTCGGAACGGACGCGCTGGAAGAGGATTTGCACCTCACCAAGGATTGCATTCTGGTCGCGCGCCACAACCCATGGCTTAGCGACAACACCAACGTCGCCGAAGTGGCGAAGACCAATCCCGAAGTCGCGGCCCGCAAGCGCACGGCGCGCGGCGTTCTCGTCAAGGCTCCCGCGTCGAGCGGCGGCCCGGCTGAGTATCCCGTCGATCTCGTCGATCCGGCCGATCCCAAATCGGTGCTCAAGGCGTTGATCGTCGACGGCGACGACCACACCAACGACTGGTCGATTACCGACTTCACCATGGCCGAGCTGAAGCAGTGGATTGCCGGCACCACCTATGATGCGGCCAACGAACGGCCGAAGCTGTTCAACGGCAAGTTTCCGATCATCAGTTTCCAGGACATCATCGACATCGCCAAGGCCAAGAGCAAGGCGACGGGACGGACCATTGCGGTCTATCCGGAAACCAAGAATCCGACCTGGAACAACGCCCAGGCCATCGCCAACGGCTGCGGCGCGCCCGGCAGCCATCCGCTCGAGGATGCCCTGATCAAGATCATCAGGGACAACGGCCTCAACGCGAAGGACGCACCGATCATCGTCCAGAGCTTCGAGCCCGGCAGCCTGAAATACATGCGCAGCCATGGGCTGGAGACGCGGCAGGTCCAGCTCGTCGATGGCAACGGCGTCGACCTCAAGACCGGCAAGGTGCTGCTCAACAACATCGCCAATTCACGCCCGTATGACTGGACGGTTGCGGGTGACAGCCGCACGTTCGATGCGATGCTGACGCCTGCGGGCCTCGCGGAGATCAAGACCTATGCCGACGGTGTCGGTCCATGGAAGGCCTATATCGTGCCGTACAAGATCTCGCCCTGGAAAGACGCCGGCGCCGACGGCAAGCCCTACAAGGGATCGACCGCAGAGGCCTCGACGCAGGACGCCACCAGCGTGATCGCTGACGCGCACAGACTCGGCCTGTTCGTGCATGTCTTCACGTTCCGGAACGAAAAGAAATATCTCGCGGCCGACTATCACAACGATCCAAACCTCGAATATCTGAAGTTCTTCCGCCTCGGCGTGGATGGCGTGTTCACGGACTTCACCCACACCGGCGTCGCCGCCCGCGCGGCTTACTTGCGCGAGCTCGGCTGGTGAAACGATACGCGGTCTGAACCGAGCGCGGGCCGGGCCGACGATGACAGCGGCTCCGGCTCGCGACCGGAAAAGAACAAAGCAACCGGTATCGCGACCATAGCGATAGAGATGTTGCGCGAATCGAACTCAGAACAGCAACAACGCGCTGATCCGCCTCGCGTAAGATGCCCCGGCAAACGAAAGGCGGGGCATCATGAAGGTGCGGTCAGGTCTGCTCGAAGCGATTGGCAACACGCCCCTGATCAGGCTCCGCGGAGCATCTGACGCCACCGGTTGCGACATCTACGGCAAGGCCGAATTTCTCAATCCCGGCGGCTCGATCAAGGATCGCGCTGCGCTCGCCATCATCGACGACGCCGAGCGACGCGGCGAGCTCCAGCCGGGCGGCATGATCGTGGAAGGCACCGCCGGCAATGTCGGGATCGGCATTGCGCTCGTGGCCAATGTCCGCGGCTATCGCTCAGTCATCGTCATGCCGGACACCCAGAGCCAGGAGAAGCAGGACATGCTGCGGCTCTACGGCGCCGAGCTTCGCCTGATGCCCGCAGTGCCTTCGTCCAATCCCGGCCACTACGCCAGCTATTCCGGCCGTCTCGCCGCAGAACTCGGCGCGTTCTGGGCCAATCAGTTCGACAATGTCGCCAACCGCGACGGACATTATCGCACGACCGGTCCCGAGATCTGGCGGCAAACCGACGGCAAGGTGGACGGCTTCACCTGCGCCGTCGGCAGTGGCGGCACATTGGGCGGCATCGCCCGCGCGCTCAAGGAACGCAATCCGGACGTGAAGATCGCGCTTAGCGACCCGATGGGCGCCGCACTCTACAACTGGTTCACCAGGGGCGAGCTGACGGCCGAGGGCGATTCAGTTACCGAGGGGATCGGTCAAGTGCGCGTGACGAAGAATCTCGACGGCACGCCGATCGACATGGCCTACCAGATCACCGACCAGGAGGCTCTGCCCGTGCTGTTCGATCTCATCGCGCATGAGGGACTGGTGCTGGGAGGCTCCAGTGCGATCAACATCGTCGGCGCCATGCGGCTGGCGCGCGATCTCGGCCCGGGCAAGACCATCGTGACGATCCTCGCCGATGGTGGCCAGCGTTACCAGTCCAAGCTGTTCAATCCGGATTTCCTGCGCAGCAAGAACCTGCCCGTGCCGCCTTGGCTGAAATGAGCATCCGCGCGCCGTCTGCGCAAAGCAAAAGCGCGCCC
>CALRXG020000022.1:0-27857 GCA_943372075.1 Bordetella parapertussis
CCGGTGCGAGCCCGTAATATCCGTCGTCCGAATCGTTGCGGCTCGGAAAGGTGCCTTGCCAGACGTTGCAGCGATGCTCGCCATTCGGCGTTTCATCGTCGCCCCAGGGAAAGCGCTTGCCCTCAAGCCCGCCGCGCGCGGCCTTTTCCCACTCCGCTTCGCGCGGCAGGCGCTTGCCCGCCCAGGCGCAGAAGGCCAGGGCATCGCTGTGTGAAACGTGGACCACCGGCAAATCCGATCGCGATGCGATATCGGAGTGCCTTCCTTCGGGTTGTCGCCAACTGGCGCCATGGACCTGACGCCACCAGGGCGCGGCGGCAACGCCACGCGTCTCCTCGAAATCATCCGGCAACAGGCCCGCGAACACGAACGACCAGCCGGTCCGCTCGGCATCGGAGACATATCCGGTCGCCGCGACGAAGCGTGCAAAGCGCGCATTCGTCACCGCGCAACGGTCGATCCGGAACGCATCGATTTCAACCCGGCGTGACGGCCCTTCGCCGTCGGCAGGATTGCCCTCGCGCCGGTTGCAGCCATAGGCAAAGCTGCCGGACGGCACCACCGCCATGTCATCGTCGCCTTCGCCCGCGACCCCAGGCGAAGGCATTGCCAGATCGCACGCGCGCGACGCCCTCGCCGCGCTGCTGCCTGGACCACAGCACGATGTCGCAACTCCGCTCATTGCCGCGACATCTCCACCTTGGCCTTCACGGCAGCGGCCTCGGCTTCGTCCTTCTTCGAGCGATCCGGAAGCTCGATCACCAGCCGGCTGATCCTACCCTGGAAGACGAACGGCGCCTCGTAGTCGTCACTGACCGCCGAGCCGCCGTCGCAGCCCGCATCCATCCCGTTGGACGAGATCATGCGCAGGATCTTCGGGATCTCGACGCTGCCGCAGGCAACGCCGTCGATCGAGACCGTCGCCCTGCCGCGCTCGCCAAGCTTTTCCAGATAGACCGACAGCGTCGACTTGCCGGCCGGGACCGGGCGATTCGAGATCGCCTTGTAGTGGTGCGTGAACAGATTGTAGTCGAACACCAGCCTGTCGCCGAGCACGTAGAACGCGAGGCCGTTGTTGCGCGTCCCGAGACCGAAGATGGCGCCCTCCGACGTCGCGGTCGGTCGCTCAACCTCTGCGGTCGCAACGAAGCTGCGATTGCCAAGCGGCGGCGACACCTCGCCGGTCATGTGCGCGACTGGCGGATACAGCACGAACCGGCGTCGATTGCGCGGCGTGCCCTGTCGCGGCGTCGGCCGCCACAATTCCTCCCTGCGATCATCCAGCGGCAACGCGCCGAAGCGACCCGCCTCGGACCACCACAGATTGACCATCTCCTTCAGCTTCGCAGGGTTGTCCTTTGCAAGATCCCGGCATTCGGAGAAATCGTTCTCGAGATTGTAGAGCTCCCACCGGTCCTCATCGAACGGCTTGCCGGCGGGATGAAAAGTGACGGCCTTCCAGCCATCAGCCCAGATGCCGCGATGACCGAACATCTCGAAATACTGCGCGCCCTTGCGCGACGGCTCGGCCTTCGCCTGCGCCGGGAAGGTGTAGGCGAGACTGACGCCATGGATCGGCATCTGCGCGATGCCGTTGACGCTTTCCGGTGCCGCGACGCCGACGATGTCGAGCACGGTCGGCGTAATGTCGGTGACGTGGTGGAACTGATCGCGGATGCCTCCCTTGTCGGGAATGCCGTTCGGCCAGTGCGCAATCAAGGGATCGCGGATGCCGCCGCCATGGGTGTTCTGCTTGTAGCGCTTATTCGGCGTGTTGCCGGCCTGCGCCCATCCCCAGGGATAGTTGGTCTGCGACTTCGGCCCGCCGATGTCGTCCATCCGGGCGCTGATCTCTTCCAGGGTCTCGGGGATGCCGTTGAAGTATTTGAAGGTGTCGATCACGCCAAGCGGTCCACCCTCCTGACTGGCGCCGTTGTCGGACATCAGGAGGATCAGCGTGTTGTCGAGCTCGCCGATGTCCTCCAGGAAGGAGACCAGGCGGCCGATCTGCGCGTCGGTATGGTCAAGGAAGGCGGCAAACGCCTCCTGCAACTTCAGCGCCAGCTTCTTCTGGGTGTCAGGCAGTTCGTCCCAGGGCGCGACACCCGGGTTGCGCGGTGCAAGCTCGGTATTCGGCGGAATGATGCCGAGCTCCTTCTGCCGCTGGTACCACTGGTGCCGGATCGCATCCCAGCCGGCATCGAAGCGGCCCTTGTACTTGTCGACGTAGCTCTGCGGCGCCTGATGCGGCGCGTGCGTCGCGCCGAAAGCGAGATAGAGGAAGAACGGCTTCTCGGGGATCGCCGACTTCTGGCTGCGCACCATGGTGATGGCCTGATCGACCAGGTCTTCAGTGAGATGATAGCCCTGCTCCGGCGAGCGCGGCGCGTTGACCGGATGGTTGTCGCAGTAGAGCTCCGGCGCGAACTGATCGGTCTCGCCTTGCAGAAAGCCGTAATAGCGATCGAAGCCGCGCGACAGCGGCCACTGGTCGAACGGTCCCGCGACCGAGGTCTCTTCCATCGGCGTCAAATGCCATTTGCCGACCGCGAAGGTGGAATACCCTCCCGGCCGCAGCATTTCCGCCAACGTCCCCGCGCTCTTCGCGACGGTGCCGGTGCAGTTTGGGAAGCCGGTATTCCAGTTGGCGAGCCCGCGCATGCCCACCGAATGATGGTTGCGGCCGGTCAACAGCGACGCCCGCGTCGGCGAGCACAGCGCGGTGGTGTGAAAATTGGTGAAGCGGAGGCCGCCTGCCGCGAGCCGGTCGATGTTCGGGGTTTCGATCGAGGAGCCGTAGCAGCCCAGATGCGAGAAGCCGAGATCGTCGAACAACACGACCAGGACGTTCGGCGCACCATCGCGCGGACGCGGATAGTCGGGCCACCAGGGCTTCGACTCGGAGACCGTGCGTCCGATCCTGCCCTTGAACTCGTTTGACATGGCTGTTTCCCAATTGCCTCAGGGTTTCGATCGCTTGATCACGAGCACCGCATCGAGCGCCATCGTCCCCTTGCCTTTCGGCAGCACCACGAACGGGTTGATGTCGATGCTCTCGAGTTGGTCGCCGGCGGCCGCCGCATAGTGCGACAGCGCGACCAAGGCGTCCGACAAGGCGTCGATGTCGGACGCCGGGGCGCCGCGCCAGCCGTCGAGCACGGCGCGCGCCTTGATGCCATCGATCATGCGGCGCGCCTCGGCCTTGCCGAACGGAGCGAGGCGGAAGCTGACGTCGCGCAGCGCCTCGACCAAAATACCGCCGAGGCCGAACATGACGACGGGACCGAACACCGGATCGCGCTGCACGCCGAGGATGCACTCGACGCCGTCCTTGATCATCGGTGCAATCAGCACGCCCTCGATCCTGGCATGCGGCTTCGCTCGCTTCGCCCGTGCCGTCAGTTCATCGAATGCTTTCGCAACCTGGTGCTTGTCCTGCAAATTGAGCAGCACGCCCCCGATCTCGGTCTTGTGCAGGATGTCCGGCGAGACGATCTTGGCCACCACGGGGAAGCCGAACCGCTCAGCGGCCGCGGCGGCCTCAGCGCCATTGGTAACGACCTGGTGCGGCATGACGGGAATGCCGGCGGCCTGCAACGCCGCGATAGCTCCGGCTTCGCTGAGCGTCGCATCGGCAAGCTGCACCGCGGGCAAGGCCGCCACCTTCTCAGCGGGCACACTGCTCGCGGCAAAACCGGCCAATGCGGCGATCGCGCGCACGGCCCGGCTCGGATCGGCGAATGCCAGCACCTTGCCGTCGTCGAGTTGCCGATGTAGCTCCGGCGTGAACAAGCTCGACAGGGCGATCACGCGATCCGGATACTTCGCGCGCATCTCGACGGCCTGCTGCACGAGTTCGGGACCCCGCTGTGACAGTCCCGCGGCCGATTGGAAGATGACGAGGTTGTCGTAGTTCGCGTCCTCCAGCATGAGCTTGTAGGACAGCGGCAGCAATTCGTCGTCGGTGGTGATCTGCGCCGTGACGTCGACCGGATTTCGCGCCGAGGCGAACGCCACGCGCGCCAGGATCTGCCTCTGCGCATGGTCGGGCATCTCACGCGCATCGAGCCCGAGGCTGGCAGCCTCGTCTGCCATCAGCACGCCCGCACCGCCCGACGCGGTCAGCATGCCGATGGAGCGGCCACGCGGCAGCCCGCCGACCGATACGGCGTAGGCGACGTCGAACGCCTCATCGATGGTGGTGGCGCGGTGCACGCTGTATTGCTTGAACACCGCGTCATAGATCGCATCGGCGCCGGCGAGCGCCGCCGTGTGCGACGCCGCGGCCGCCGCACCGAGATCGGTACGGCCGACCTTGACAATGACGATCGGCTTCCTTGCTGCGCGCGCCTTGTCCAGCACCCGGACCAGTTTCGCGCCGTCGCGACAGCCCTCCATGTAGGCAAGGATGACCTTGGTCGGCGCGTCGTCGATCATCCAATCGAGACAGTCGGACATGTCGACATCGGCCTCGTTGCCGGTCGTCACCCAATGGCTGAGCCCGATCCCGCGTTCGCGCGCCAGCGAATAGGCAAAGCCGCCGAACGCGCCGGACTGGCTGACGAGGCCGATATTGCCCTGCTTCACGATGCCGGTGCCGGCGACGGGGCTGAAGGTCGCGTAAACGCCGCTTTCGCCGCTCATCACGCCGAGGCAGTTTGGACCAAGGATGCGCATCCCGCTCGTCCGCGCAAGCTCGCCGATCTGTCTTTGCACGATCGCACCGGTTTCACCGACCTCGGCAAAGCCCGAGGTGAACAGCACGACCGACTTCACGTTCGCCTCGGCCGCCTGCTTCAGCGCATCGAGCGCGATGGCGGCGGGCACGGCGACGATGGCGAGATCGATGTCCTTGCCGACGGCCCTCACATCCGGATAGGCGCGCAAGTCCTGGATGGTCTGATGCTGCGGATTGATCGGGAAGATGTCGCCCCGATAGCCGTAGCGGAGCAGGTGCGCGATCGGTACGCCGCCGATCTTGGTCGGCGTTGCTGATGCTCCGATGACGGCGATCGATTTCGGGCGAAACAAATTGTCGAGCGAATTGGCCTGGCGTGCGGTCATTGATCTGATCAGAGCCCTCTTTCACCGAGCAGATAATGCGCGCTGTCACCCGCGACCTCGTCGGGCTCGAGCCGGTACAGCGTGCGCAGATGAACTTCGTCCGGGCCGTCGTAGATGCGCATGGCGCGGGCGGCGGTATAGGCCGACGAAGCCGGCGTGTCGTCGGAGACGCCCATCGCGCCGAAAACCTGCACGGCGCGATCCGCGATCGCGCTGAAGGTGCGCGCGACGGCGACCTTGATCATCGAGATCTCGCGGCGCGCCGCGGCCGCCCCGCCCTCGTCGAGCAGCCAGGCGGTCTTGTAGACCAGCAGCCTCGCCTGCTCGAATTCGATGCGCGACAGCGCGATCATGTCCTGGATGTTGGCGAACTCGCCGATCGGCCGACCGAATGCGCGCCGGCCTGCCGCGCGGCCGCGCATCAACTGGATCAGCACAGCGCAGCTGCCGAGGCTGCGCATGCAATGATGCACGCGAGCGACCCCGAGCCGCGCCTGACCCATGGCGAAGCCGGCGCCTTCCTCACCCAGGAGGTTCGACTGCGGCACGCGAACGTTGCGCAGCACCAGTTCGGCGGCGAATTCCCTGTCGCGGCCGAACGCCGGCACCGGCCGCACGATTTCGAGACCCGGCGTTCCCATCGGGACGATGACGACGGAATGCTTCGCGGCGCTGCTGGCGTCCGGATCGATGACGCCGACGATGAGCAGCATCTTGCAATCCGGGTGATTGGCACCGGAGATGTACCATTTGCGACCATCGATCACGTAGTCGCCGCCATCCTTTCGGATCGACGTGCGAATATTGCGCGCATCGGACGAGGCGACTTCCGGCTCGGTCATGCCGAAGGCGGTCCAGATCTTGCCCTCGAGCAAGGGATCAAGCCATTGCCGCTTTTGGTCGGCACTGCCGAACTTCTGCAGCATCTCCATGTTCGGCACATTCGGCGCATTGCAGTTGAAGACGATCGGCGCCCAGGGCAGCCGGCCCATGATCGCGGCCAGTGGCGCGAATTCGAGATTGGTCAATCGCGTGCCGGGCTGGTCGTCCCTGAGGTCCGGAAGCCCGAGATTCCAAAGGCCCCGCTTGCGCGCTTCCAATTTCAGCGCGGCCAGGAATGGCGGCGCGGTGCCGCGCTTCGACGTATGGGCATGCCACTCGCGATTGCGGGGCAGGATCTCCGCACGAAAGAACTGTTCGAGGCTGTCCTGCAGCGCGAGCGATTTGTCAGAGAAACGAAACTGCATCTGGCGTCGTCCAGCCCCGCGGCACAGCGGGGCAATTCATCGGAATATTCAGTTGATACCCGATCTAATACTTGATATTAGAATGCGACGCAACAGGCCGATCGAGTCTTTCTCCGTTCTCGTCGAGGGGGCGGCCGGTCCGCTTCACTCGGCATCAATGGACGCGCCGCTCGCGCCGCGCCGAGCGATCAGGTGCGAGCATTTGCGGCGCTCAGTGCGGACGTTTATCCGCCACCGATTGCTTTCGGATGATGTTTGCTACAATCGCTGAGGACCGTCGCTCCGAACCGGCCTGACGGCGTGCGAGTTGGCATCGCCTGGACGATCCATGCGATGCCGGTCCCTGCTTAGCTCAGGACAGCTTGCTGCCTGCCACCGTGATGCGATGCATCAGCCGGTCATGGCCGTGATAATCATTGGCGGCGTAGTGCCACGTGCAGCGATTGTCCCAGAACGCGATCGAGCCGGCGCGCCAGCGGAAGCGGCAGGTGAACTCCGGACGGACCGCATGCCGATAGAGCATCTCCAGCAGCGGCCTGCTCTCGTCGGCAGTCCAACCCTCGAAGCGCAAGGTGAAACCCGAATTGACGTAGAGCGCCTTCCTGCCGCTGTCCGGATGGGTGATGACGACCGGATGCGACACCTCGCCCACCGCGAGATGCTCGTTGCGCTTCGGCCGCTCGGCATTCGACCTGACGGATTTGGCGCCGAAGACATGTTCGGACGAATGGATGGCGCGCAGGCTGCCCAAGGTCTGCTTCAGCCCGTCGGAGAGCGCGTCATACGCCAGGTACATGTTCGAGAACAGCGTGTCGCCGCCCTCCTCCGGCACTTCGCGCGCCAGCAGAATCGATCCCATCGCGGGTTCGGCGTCGTAGCTGTGATCGGTGTGCCAGCCGCCACCGATATTGGTCTTCTGCTCCTTCTCCTTGCGCACCTCGGCGATTTCGGGATAGCCGGGCACCGGCACGAAGAACTTGTTGACGTCGATCGTCCCCCACCGGCGCGCGAACGCGATGTGCTGCTCCGGCGTCAGTTGTTGATCGCGGAAGAAGATCACGCCATGGTCGAAGAAGACGTGGCGAAGTTCGTCCCATTGGCGGTTGCTGAGATCGCTCGCGAGATTGAGGCCGTGCACTTCAGCGCCGCATCCACCGGTGAGTTTGGAGACGGTGATGGTGTCGTATGCCATGGGCTGCTCCCTGTTTTTGGTTCTTTTGCCAAACACTCTTCAGAGTGGTAGATCGATCTTGTAATATGAATATGAACTCAAATTCGAATTTCGGTCAAGGACAATGAGCCACGCCGAGCCCACCGACGTTTTGCCAGCCAAGCAGGCGCGCAGCCGCGCGACCCGTGACGCGCTGGTGCGTGCCGGAAAAAAGCTTTGCGAGATCAAGGATTTCGACGATCTGTCGGTGGCGGAAATCGCGCTGGCCGCCGGCTGCTCGGTCGGATCGTTCTACAGCCGCTTCGCCGACAAGGACGGGTTCTTTCGCGCGCTCGTCGGCGAAGCCGCCGAGCACGACCCAATCCCGACACCATCGGCCAGCGATCCGAACCAGCCGATCGACGACATCCTGGCTGAGGTCATCGCCGCAACTCTTGCCGCTTACCGCAAGCGCCGCGGTTTGATCCGCGCAACCATCCGCCGCAGCATGGTCGAGCCCGCCTTGTGGGAGCCGTCCAGGAAACGCGGGCAAGAGCACGCCGACCGTCTGGTGGCGCGGCTTTCACTGAGCTCTCCCAACGATCCGAATCTCGAGCGCCGGGTTCGTTTCGCGTGCCAGATGCTGTACGGGACCCTGAACAACGCGGTCCTGATCGCGCCCGGGCCGCTGCAACTCGATGACGAGAACCTCGAGCCGGAATTGCTGCGCGCCTTCCGCAGGATCATCATCGATCCCTGAGGAGGCGCATCGCGCACACGCGCGTTCGACGCCGGCTTAGCACAGGCTCTCAAGCAATCTCGCGACGGCCTCCGCGCCGGGGTCGGCATGCCCCTGCAACTGTTCCGCACCGATGTAGGCGGCCCGTCCAGCATTCGCCTTGGACATGGTGGCCGTCAGACGCGCCCCCTTTCTTGCTGCGCGGGCAGCCTCGCTCAGCCCCTGCGGCAGGGCATCGAGAGCGGGCAACAGCGCGTCGATCATGGTCCGGTCGCCCGGCTGCGCGCCGCCCACCTCCTGCATCCTTGCCAGTCCAACCTTGAGCGCATCCATCGGGCTATGCCCGTTTGATACCGCATCCCCTGCTGCGGCGAAGAATATCGCGAGCAGAACACCCGAAGAGCCTCCCATGGTCTGGCTCAGTTCCTGCCCCAATGCCCGATAGAGTTGCGCGGGATTCGACAGCGGAAGCTGATCAATGTTTTGGATCAAGTTGCGCGCGGCGCTGGCGAGCGTCGATCCGGTATCGCCATCTCCTGCTCTGGCATCGAGCGCGTTCAGATCGGCTTCCGCGCCGATCAACGCCTTGCAACACCGGATGAGCAGTTCTTCGGTTGCTGGGTCGGCAGAGGGAGTTGACCGCACGCGAGCCAACCCATCGGGCAAGGGCACGACGCGGGGCGCCGCAAAAGCTCTAAGCCCCGGCCAGGTACGCAGTGGCGTTTCCATGGCCAGCAGCTTTTCGTCCTCGGCGCTCAGCGAATAGAGCGTGAGCGAAAAGCCATGCATGTCGAGTGCCGTCATCATCGAGGCAGGACCAATGATATGGGACACCGCGGGCCCGATCGCGGACTGCCGCAATTCTTCCGCAAGGACTGACATTTCAAGCGCCGTCGTAGAACCAAGATTGTTCAGAAGCGCCGCATAGCTCTTCCCATTCATTCTTGGGAGGAACTTTGCGACGGCATCGGCCATGGTCTGACGGGCGCCAAGATAGGCAAGCTTCGCAGCACCAGCTTCGCCATGAATGCCAAGGCCCAGCTCGATCTCGCCCGATCGGATTCGGCTTTCCTTGGGCGAACCGGGCACGGTGCAGGTGTCCAACGACATCCCGATGCTCATGACATTCGAGGCCGCGCGACGCGCGGCTGCGGTCACGGCATCCAGATCACCGCCGCGCTCGGACACTGCTCCGGCGATCTTGTGTACGAAGAGCGTCCCTGCGATGCCGCGAGGACGGCTGATGTCCGGGATGGCGATATCGTCCTGGACGATGACCATGTTCACTTTTCGGCCCAGTGCTCGTGCCCGTTCGGCAGCGAGGCCGAAGTTCAGGCGATCGCCGGTGTAGTTCTTGACGATGAGGACACACCCCGCCTCTCCCGTCACGGCCAGGATTCCCGCCAGCACCGAGTCGACGGACGGAGAGGCAAAGACGTCGCCACATACGGCCGCCGTCAGCATGCCCGGGCCGACAAAGCCAGCATGCGCGGGCTCATGCCCAGATCCGCCGCCGGAGATCACCGCGACGCGGGACTGATCCCAATCCGACCGCGCGACCACGCGTATGAATGGGTAACCGTCCAGCCGGACAAGCTGGCCACCGGAAGCGGCAATCAAACCGTCAAGCGCCTCTTGAACGATGTGTTCCCTGGAATTGATGAACTGCGCCATTCTGACTGTCTCTTTGTTCGGAACATCAAGCCGAATGCAATACCTCGCCGGGCACCGCGAGGTAAGTGCCCGGCGAGGCGGCAGCGCCGAGAACTGAGCTCGACCCTTCGGGTGACCAAGATAGCCACGCTTCGGTAAGTGGCCGCCAGCGCTGCTGGTTCTATCAATTGATCACGTTGTTGTAGAACTTTGCTTCAACGTCGGCCATGTCGATCGCCGCGAGGTCACCGGGCAGTACGTAAGCATCGGCATCGGCATGAACCTTCGCCTTGTCGAAATCATTCGCGCCGGCGACGAATTCATTGGTGACATAGCGGGTCGTATCGATGTCGATGCTCGACTGGCCAATCGTCTTCAATATCTTGAAAAAATTGTCCCAGGCCGGAATGTTGTGTTCTCCCCAGCCGGCGCGTGTTGCCATATTGCCCTTGAAGGTGCGGTGGATCTGCATGAGGCTTTCCGTCCCCGCACGCGGACCGTAGTTTGCCTTGGTCGTCGGCAATGCCTTGAACACGATATCTGCGGCTGCGCGCGGGTTACGGTCGGCGAACTCGCTGCCCATGGCCCAGCCCCTCAGGTATTTCTTCAGGAACTTGAGACGATCGGGATCCTCCAGGTCGGACCTCCGCACGACCAACGAATTCGACGGCAAAGGGGAGCCGCGCATGCCCAGCCAGTAGTCGAAGTTGAGGCCCTTCGCGCCCAGATCGGCTCGTAGGCCCTCCCAGGCGAGGCAGGCATTGCCCTGCCCGCTGGCAAGTGCGGTCGTCCAGGTCGGCCAGCCGGCCTCGACATAGGTGATCTTCTTGGGATTGACGCCGACGGCGGCGAACATTGGGTCGCAGATCGATTGCCAGGCCGCCGACCCCAGAAGCACGGTCTTGCCTTCGAGTCGCTTCAGATCCTTGACTCCCTCGCCCTTGCGGAAAGCGACGTTGAAGAGGTCGAGGAAGCCGCTGCCGAAGACCGAGACAAGGTCCATCCCCGCATTGACCGCGAACGACAGGACGCCCGGCGAGGGAAAGCCGATATCGGCCTGCTGCACCGCCAGGAATTTCACTACCGCGGTCCCGTCTGAGGGGCCCGGCTCCATATCGGTCTCCACCCCGAGATCACCGAAATAGCCCATCTTTCTGGCCACCCAGTAAGGGTAGTCGTCCATCACCTCGATAGTCCCGCGCGGCGAAATCCAGGTGAAGCGGGACTTGTAGGGCTTGGCCTGAGCCGCGCCCGTGGTCAGCAGGCCCTCGCCGAGAACGGTGGTGGTCACAAGGCCGGTGGCGCTGATTTGCAGCAGCCGCCGACGCGTCATCGTTTGGTGAGTCATCGAGTTTCTTCCCTCGTTGGTTGGGCCGCGATGTTCGTATGTTCCGGGTCGAGCGCGGCGTTTCGCCCGTTTCTGTCTAAAGCGAGATGAGATGAGGTCGAATCGTCATCTCGCTTTAGCTTGTTGTTTGCGCATGATCTTTTCGGAAAACCGCTTCGCACTTTTCCGGATCATGCTCTAGCTTTCCCAGCCGGCCAGCCGCTTTCCGAGCCAGAAAAAGAAGGCGTAGATCGTGATGCCGGTGACAGCGAGGATCACGATGCACGCAAAGAACTCCGGCATTCGAAGCGTTGAAGAATAGGTTGTCAGGCGGCTGCCAAGCCCGAAGCCACCGCCCGACATCTCGGCGCCAACCGCGGTGATCATGCCGAAGATCGCCCCGATCATCAGACCTACGATCACCATCGGCATGGCCATCGGAATGCGGATCTTTGTGAAGATCTGGAGGGTCGACGCCCCGCAGGATCGCGCCAGCGCAATCTTCATCGCGTCGACGCGCCGAAATCCGGTGGCTGCGTTGACCATCACCATCGGCCCGGACGCGAGTGCAACGGCGATGATCCGCGGCGTGAATCCGAAGCCGAAGTTCAGGATCAAGAGCGGCACCAGCGCCAGCATCGGCGTCGTCACCAGCAACAGGATGTAGGGCGTGATCACCTTCTCCACGAACGGGAATTGCGTGATGACCGCGGCCAGCACCAACCCGATCGAGGCTCCGATGGCATAGCCTGCAAAGAGCTCGATCAACGTGTAGGAGTAGTGTTCGCAGATGGTCGCGATCTCGTGCGAGAAGAACACGCTGGCGATGGCCGAAGGAGTGGGCAGGATGTATCGCGGCACCTCGAACAGGCGCAGCAGCAGTTCTCCGCCGCCGATGACGAGCAGGGCCACCGCGATGATTGCGGCGACTTCCTTGCCTCCTTGGTCGCCAAGCCCGCTCGCAATTCCCGTTGCGCCCGCGATGCCGGTACCGGTCTGCGTCGGCTGGCTCATGATGGCTCCCTCATCTTGCCATGACGACAGCTGGCGCGGCCGGCCGCTGGTGCTGAATGTCGTGCTTGATCGCGTTGACGAGATCGAAGAACTCGCGTGATTCCATCAGGTCCAGAGACCTTGGCCGCGGAAATGGAATGTCCACCATTCGCGCGATTTGGCCTGGCCGTGCGCTCATGATGTAGACCTTGTCGGCCAGGAACACGGCCTCCGCGATCGAATGGGTGATCAGGACGACCGTCTTGCGGGATTCCAGCCAAATCTCCTCCACCAGCTTGTTCATCTCGTCGCGGGTGAAGGCGTCGAGCGCCCCGAACGGTTCGTCCATCAACAGGACCGCAGGGTCACTCGCCAGCGCACGCACGATCGACGCGCGCTGCTGCATCCCTCCCGACAATTCGCGCGGCATCCTGTCGCCGAAACCGCTCAGCCCTACCCGCTGCAGGAACGTATCGATCCGCGCTGCGTCCGGCCGCATGTCCCGGATCTCGAACGGAAGCTCGATGTTCTTGCGGATCGTCCGCCAAGGCAGAAGATTCGCTTCTTGAAACATCATGCCGATACTCGGATGTGGACCAGTGATCCATTCCTCGCCAAGGGCGATGGCGCCTGAGGTCAGCTTGTGCAATCCGGCGATCGACCAAAGCAACGTGGTCTTGCCGCAGCCGGAGGGGCCAACGACGGCGATGAATTCGCCCTGCCGCACGGTCAGGTCGACGTCCTTCAGTGCGTGAACTTCACCCGATTGCGTTCTGTAGGTCTTGGTGGCGCCTCTGACGTTGAGCGCCTTGCCCTTGCTCTGTTGCATCTTGCACGCGTCCTCAGGCGCGGTAGTCGAGACATGCCCTTCCGTTCCCCGAAGCGACAGCGCTCGGGGCGATTTAAGACCGGGTTTGGAAATCGTCAGGTGGCTAGCAGCTCGTTCAGATGACGATCGACCTGCTCCATGTATCCGGGCTCGAATCCGTTCAGCCCCATGTGGCCTTCAGGTGATTCGATCACCCGGAACAAGGCATCCGGCAGAAGTCGATGGTCGGCCTCGCATTCCTGCGGAGGAAAGAAACTGTCGTGGCTGATGGGCATGACCATTGTCCTTGCCTTCACGCGCCCCAGCGCCCGGGGGAGGTCACCCGCGGTGTGCCGCGATACGTCTGCCCGTTGCCACTTGTGCATCTCGCACAGCAGGACATTGGGATCCATCGGCTCGAAATAAGCCTTCATCACGCCGTTGATGAAATCGTCGAGCGACGACATACCGACGACGCTACGCCAACGTTCTTCCTGGTAGAACTGCGCAGACCAGCCGAGTGTCGCGACGATCCGCGCCATCCGGTCCATGCCCTCGCGCACAGCGAAGCCCGAGGTGTACCAGCCGGCATTCCAGCTCGGGTCGGAGGTGATCGCTTCTTTGAGGGTTTCAATAAAGACCTGCTGGTGCAGCGAAATGCGCGCTGTCGCAGCAATCGGCGCGGCTCGTTCAACCATCATCGGATAGGCGACGGCCCATTCATAAACCTGTTGGCCGCCCATCGATCCGCCGATCACGAGGGCTAGTCGCTCGATCCCGAACAGGCCTGTCAACATCTGGCGTTGCGCGCGGACATCGTCGCCAATGGCAAGCTTCGGAAACTTCGCCATTGCCTGAGGCGCGGGTGTGTTCTGCGGCGATGATGACACGCCACTGCCGAGCTGATCCACGATGACGATGAAGTAGCGATCGGGGTCAAGTGCGTGGCCCTGACCGACATATACGTCCTCCATCACCTTGCCGGTTCCCGAGAACCAGGTCGTGACCAGGACGGCGTTGGACTTCCTTGCGTTCAGCTTCCCGAAGGTACGGTAAGCCAGCTTTGCACCTCGGAGCGTTTCACCGCTTTCAAGGAGGAGGTTGCCGAGTTCATGGAGATTGAACTCGCCTTGCGTTTCGCGGCCGTAGAACGGGTTCTCGATCATGGCGTGACTCAGTTCAGGCTTTCGGAGACTGCGTTAAGGCCAGCCTGCGCACAGCTTTCGTCCTGATCCTCGCTGCCGCCGCTGACACCGATGCCGCCGATGACATCGTCCGTCGCGGTCTTGATGGGGAGACCACCCGCGAAGGCCACAAGGCCGGGAACAAAGGCCGCACCTGGCAATCCGGCATTCACGCCGTCGCGCTTCGCACCAAAGGACAGATCGGCAAATGCCCGGGTCGGCGCGGCATAGAGCGACGACGTGATCGCCTTGTTCTGCGCAATGTCGGTGCAGGCCTTGCAAGCTCCATCCTGCCGCGCGGCGGCGATCAACCGCCCCCCGTCGTCGACCACGACGACGTTGACCTTCGCGTACCCGGCGGCCGCCTGCGCCGCGAAACAGGCTGCGATCATCTTTTCGGCTGCGCTGTAGGTGAGCAGAGGCTTGTTCTTCAAGCCCTCGGCCGCGCCGAGCGTTGGCAAGCAAGCGATAAGCATCGTTGCCGCAAGCAATTGTTTGGCCATCTCCCCCTCCCCTTCGCAAAACCACCCGTCCGGGATGGTTCAACGTGGCACGCTGGTTCACGTGCAACACGGGTCTACCAAGAGAGGCGCCGGGCCATCTATCGCGAAGGTTCGCGATACCGATCAGGATCGATGAAGCCCGGCTTCATCGGCCGACATCTTCGAATGCTGCTTTTCGTCAAGCGACGAATTTCGCTCCCGCCGTCACCAATCCGACTTTCGCCGGCGCCACTCCCGCGGCTCCTCAGGCCTGCGGCAAGTCGGTCCGTGCAAGCAGGCTGACCAAGGCGGAGGTGCTCGAAGCTCCGGTCTTCTGCCGGATGCTCCTGAGTTGATGATCGATCGTGGAAAACGACCTGCGGCGAATCCTGGCGATTTCCTTGTAGCTCAAGCCTTTCGCGACCAGCCTGGCAACCTCGATTTCCGAAGCCGTAAGGGTGGCCAGCCAGGCCGTCGCGGAAAGCCCGATGGACAGGGTCAATGGATAGCAACCCGGTGCCGCTCCGTTCCGGCGCGTCGGGTCTCGATCGGCAATCTCCTTGGCAACGGCAACGATCGGGTTGAGGACATCGACCACCGTCTGCTCGAAACAATCATACAGGCCGGATTCCCAAGGGGCAAAATGCTCGGTCCAGTCGGCGCAGATCAGGCCGTAGCTGCCCTCTCCGCTGCGCAGCGCCCAGGCGAACTTTGACTTCGTCCGTGCCCCCGAAAGCCTCTGGCGCAGCCGCATCGTGATTCGGCTGTCCTGCTTGATATCGGCAAAGATCACCGGATGGGGATTCAGCCACATTGCCTGCATCGCCGCATCCCGATTGTCGACGGCTTTGCCGCCGAACGAGGGCACATCGTAGTCTGCGTCCTTTGCTTCCGCAAAACCCGGGAAATAGTCCCTTGCCTGACGCATCCCGAAACCGGTGTCGACGCGCTGGCATCGCAGTTCGGCCCGCAGCCAATTGGTGGCAATCGACCAGCAGCCCGGCAGGTCATCAAGATGGAGAAGCATGTGGGCGGCCAGATCGCGTGCATGGGCGAGGCGGATCGCACCATGATCGAGAAGCCGTGTGCGCAGATGCCGCTGCTTTGCAAAGACATCCTCGCGGAAATCCTCGGCAAAGGCTGCGATATGCCACGCTCCCTGGCCTTGCGCGCTCAACAACTCCCCCTGTTTCGACTTCCCATCGTGCGGGCCGACGCCTCGCGAAAATCACGGCAGATGGGCACCCCGCGCGACAAGGCGCTGTTGGTTCGATCTTATGCCACGCCCCTTCCGAGTCAAATCCGGATCGACCGGTGAAGGATTCTGTGGAATCACTGAATGGTCTGCCAAGGGAATGCTTCGAGCTGGACACGCCCGTTCCACGACGTGCTGCCGCATTCCCAAGCTCGAACCGCATTCCGGCTTCTGGCGCATCCACGCCGGTCGCAACTTGCTGCGCGAGCCGGCACGGTGACGAGCGAACCTCCGCGAATGCGGAGGGCTATGCCCGACTCGAGAGAACTGGCCATCGCGCCACGCCGCGACCTGGCCGCGATCTTTCGGTTTCGCCGCGAACAACGATCTCCGACATCCTTTTGGAAGCCGGGATATCGGGGGCTGTCCTGCACCGCTTCGACACCACCCCTTGTGACGCTTGGCTGGGCCGTGCAGGCAATGCCAGGGAGTGTTTTTTGAGCGGATGGCGGAGGGAGTGTCAGTCAATCCCCGTTGAAAGATAAAGAATTTTCGACCGGGCCGGGCAAAAACCTACCCGTATAAGCTACCGCGGAAAGTGGGCTTCGCCTTCATCTCGGTCACCTATCGAAGATTCGAGCCAAGAGAAGGCCTGTTGGACACGCGAAGCCCCGCGGCGCTGCGTACGATATCGTACCGACTATTCCACCGGGCGTTTCACAAACGCGATGCCTGATAGCCCGCAAAGCTCGCTCATGCGTTACGAAGGTTCAATTGGAGCACCGATCAGCAGAGTTGGTTGCACTTCATGAGAACTGTCTTGATTTCCGGCGCAGGGATCGCGGGCCCAGCGCTTGCATATTGGCTAAAGGCGGCCGACTTCGAGCCGACGATTGTTGAGCGGGCGCCAGCCCTGCGGCACGGTGGTTACGTCATCGACTTTTGGGGGCTTGGCTATGATCTCGCGGAACGGATGGGGTTGCTCGGCGAGATAAATCGCGTCGGCTATCATGCGCGTGAGATGCGCATCGTGAATGGCGAGGGGCGGCGGGTTGCCGGATTCGGCACAGAGATATTCTCGGAACTGACCGCCGGGCGCTACGTGACACTCCAACGAAGCGACCTCTCCCGCTTGCTTTCCGAGAAATCACGAGGGCAGGTCGAAAGCATATTTGGCGACACGATCGTCTCGCTGGAAGAGCGGGCGGATGGTGTCCGGGTCCAATTTGAGCACGAGCGCGAACGACGATTCGATCTGGTGATTGGAGCAGACGGTTTGCACTCGCGTGCGCGCGCACTCGCCTTCGGGTCACAATCCAAATTCGAACGGCATTTGGGCTATGCCGTCGCTGCGTTTGAGGCGTACGGTTATCGTCCTCGCGATGAGGAGGTCTATTTGATGTACGGACGACCAGGCCGGATGCTGGGTCGTTTTACGTTACGCGACAATCGCACACTATTCCTGTTTGTTTTCGCCGCAAGACGAGAGGAATTGCCCGCCACGATGGATACGCAGAAATCTCTCCTCCGCGATCTCTACCGTCTTGATGGCTGGGAATGCAGCAAGGTCCTGGGCGAGCTTGAGCAAACCCAGACACTCTATTTCGACAGCGTCAGTCAGATCCGAATGCCAAGCTGGTCCCGCGGACGCATCGCTCTGGTGGGCGACGCCGCATTCTGCGTCTCGCTATTGGCCGGGCAAGGCTCCGCGCTGGCGATGATCTCGGCTTACGTCCTTGCCGGCGAACTGGCTGCCGCGGCCGGAGAGTACCAACTTGCCTTCGGCAGATACGAGACATTGTTGCGAAGCTACATCAATGCCAAGCAGCGCGGGGCCGAGCGCTTTGCTCGCGCTTTTGCGCCGACGACAAAATTCGGGCTGCTGTCCCGCAACCTGGTGGTCAAGGCCTTTGCCGTTCCCGGCCTGGCAAGGCTCGCTATCGGCCGGGATATCGCAGATGCCGTGGAACTTCCGGCGTACAGCTGGCCGGCACTCAACAGGAGGGCAATCGCGTAGCGATCGTCCGAACCCTGGATCAAGGACCACCCACGTCTTTGTCACCCTGCTTACGGACTGGCTCCCGACGGCGTTTCTGGCCGACACGTCCGTATCTTGCTATCCTCCCGCTGACCCGTACCTTGTGAGACGAATGCCCGCGGCACTGACCTCCGACGATATCAAGGCGCTCGCAGCCGGCGGCCGCAAGTCGTTGCCGGAAGACCGACGGGTGAGCCTGCTCGTTCTCTGCGGCCTCGCGCTGGTTATCGGAGTGATGACCGGACTGGGCGCGGTCGTGTTCCGCGCGTTGATCGCCTTCGTACACAACGTGTCTTACAATGGCAGGTTCAGCTTCGTTTATGACGCCAACATCAGCGAGGGGCCCAGCCGGTTCGGCGACTTCGTTCTGCTGTCGCCGATCGTCGGAGGCCTGATTGTCGTTTTCCTTGTGAGGCGCTTTGCTCCCGAAGCAAAGGGGCATGGCGTCCCCGAAGTGATGGATGCGATCTTCTACAAGGGCGGCAATATCCGCGGCACGGTGGCGCTGATCAAGGCTCTCGCCTCCGCAATATCGATAGGCAGCGGCGCCGCCGTCGGACGCGAAGGGCCGATCATCCAAATCGGCTCGGCGCTTGGCTCGGCCTTCTCCCAGTTCATCGGACTCTCCACGCGGCAGAAGATAACGCTGTTGTCCGCCGGCGCCGGTGCAGGCATCGCCGCGACGTTCAACACGCCGCTCGGCGGAGTGCTGTTTGCGCTCGAAATCCTTCTGCCGGAAGTGTCGAACCGTACCTTCCTTCCTGTCGTCGTGGCGACCGGCGCGGCGACGACGATCGGGCGGATTCTGATCGGCCCGGATCCGGCTTTTGCGGTGCCGGACATTCAATTTCCCATGGTTGCGTCGTTCAATCCGCAGGAAGCGATTGCGTTCGTCCTGCTTGGACTGCTGTGCGGCGTGGCAGCCTGGTCGTTCATCCGCCTGCTCGTTTTCATGGAGGATGGATTTCCGAAATTATCCGGAAACGAATACATCCAGAACATCGTCGGCATGGCGGTGATCGGCCTGATGATGGTGGGGCTCACTCACGCGTTCGGCCGTTCCTACGTCGATGGGGTGGGTTATTCGGTCATTCAGGACATCCTCGACCACAAGATAACCACGGCAGGCCTTCTTGCACTGCTCTTTGCGTTGAAGCTGGTGGCCACCACCGTCAGCCTTGGCTGCGGGGCCTCGGGTGGAATATTCTCCCCGTCGCTTTATCTTGGCGCCACTCTTGGTGCGGGCTTTGCGGCCGGTACCAGCTCGATTTTGCCCCACTCCGGACTGACGCCTTCCTCGGCCGCCATCGTTGGAATGGCAGCCATGGTCGGCGCGGGAACGGGCGGCGTGATGACCGCCATCGTCATGGTGTTCGAGATGACGCGTGACTACGCGATCATTGTGCCGGTGATCGTCGCGGTCGCGCTGGCCGCAGGCGTGAGACGCGCACTTGTCAATGAGACGATCTACACGGTCAAGCTGCGTCATCGCGGTCACCGCATTCCGAAGGAACGACATATCAACCTTTACCTGGTCAGGCAGGCGCAAGACATCATGGAGCGCCGCTTTATCGTGGCCAGGGCCGGCACAACGCTGAAGCAGGCCATGCCTTCGGAAGATACCGATGACGCACGCGCGATCGTTGTCGAGCGGGATGGCCGGATCGTGGGGCTCATCCCGCCGCGCTCGGGTTTGTGGATGGAATCTCGAACCAACCCCGATCTCGCCATCGAGAAGTTCGCCGAGCGGCGAATCGTCATTTGTCGCGATCAGGACCTCCTGAGCTTGGTGTTTGCGCGACTTAAGCGTCACCGTGCCGGCGCCGCGATCGTCTTTCAAGGCGGTCCCCGCCCACGGGTAAGCGACATCGTTGGCATCGTCACCAAGCGTGTGATCGCTGACGCGGTCATCGACAGCTATGAAGACTGACCCCCGGACATCCGATCGATCCGACACGATATTGCTGTTCGTCAGGCCGCTGGGAACCGTCTTGGACCATGACTGCGGCAAGCAAGGTGACCGCCGCAATCACGACTGCAGCGACCCGCTAATATTCCGCTCCTGATGCGCGCGCTTGAGGACGCGCCTGATCGCTGTGCCTTTCGCCGACCTTCCGCAGGTAGGCAATGATGTCATGGCGAGACGGAGCGTCGAGCACGCGAACCGGCATTCTTGTTCCGGGCACCAACTTCTGGGGTCCGGCCAGCCATTCATCCAGCTCGTCCGCGGACCAGGTGAGATGGGCATTCTTCAACGCTGACGAGTAGCTGAAGCCTGGAACGGAGCCGGCCGGGCGGCCAACCACACCGCCCAGCATGGGGCCGGTCATGTTCTTGTCCAACCCATGGCAGGCGCTGCAACGCTGGGCAAAAAGCTCGCGGCCATGAACGGCATCCGGAGCAGCATTGGCGAGAAAGCGCGACAAACTCTTTGCGTCGCTCGGACTCACCGATCGGCCAAACGTGTAGCTGAGCGTTATGGCATCGACGTGATCCATGTCCGAGTCCTTGGCGAAAGCCGAATCGACATAGAAGACGACCGGCATGTCGACCTTCTGGTGGGGATCAAGACGCTCTTCATTGAAGCAGAAGCACTGAATCTTGTTGAAGTAGATTCCACTTGTCGGCGGCGTGACGTTGAACGTCGCATGCCCGACGGTCGTCTTGTCACTAAGATTCTCGGCTCTGAAGAATACCAACTTCTGCTCGCCGAGATGAACGCTAACCGAGCGCTGCTCCGGTTCAAAGCGCCACGGCAGCCCGGGCGCGACGTTGCTGTCAAAGTCGACCGTCACAGTTCGTTGCGACGTGGTCGTCGGATCGGTGTAGGCTCTTTGCGTCGTTCCGCCATATCCCGTTGCACCGCAGAATGCACGATAGAGTTCCGGCGAATAGGCTACCAGCCCGCACATGATAGCGAGCCCGACAATGCAGGGCACGAGAACATTCAGATTTCGATAGCGCACGTCCATTTTTCTCTCCGTGCCCACTCAAGTCTTTGTCTTGTAGATCAGCCGCTCCGGGGAAAAACACCCAAAAGGCTCTGATGCCATTCGACAATACCGCGACCTTGAAATGCGCGCCCGAATATCGATCCGTTTGACGAGACGAACGACCGCTGGAGCTGTTCGCCACATCGAGCACGGAACGCGCGAGGGCCCGCTGGATCCCTGCCCGGAAGCTTCATGGAGACCATCTATCCGGAAGAACCTTTTGGCTCTCGGTTCGCGAGTACGGGCTCGCCCGCACCGACATCATGCGAGAGCGAAACGGGCGGCCGTTGGCGACCAAGATCGGATGCAGGTAGCAGATGGCGGCGATATTCCCGCTCGATCAGCCTGAAGCAATCGCAAGACAGCTTCGATAGCTCGGCGGCATTCTGTATCGTGACGGAACCGCGTCTGGTTGTTACCGTCCCATCTCTCTGGAGGACTTCCAGACATTCCGTAACGCTGGCGCGGCGGACGCCCAGCAGTTCCGCCAGAACTCCGTGAGTGAGTGGAATCTCGTCTTCACCCGTGGCGTTCCGGGCAATGAGCAGCCAGCGCGCCAGCCGCTGCTTGAGACTATGATAGGAGTTGCAAGCCCCCGATTGGGAGGTTTGCGCCAACACGACGGCCAGATATCTCTCGACGATCGAGCGCAACTGCGGAAGGGTTTCCAATAGCTCGCAAAACTCCGCGGTCCTGATCCGCCATGCGTCGCCTGCCAACTGGACGGTTCTTCTATGCAACGGCACTCCCTTGGCCGCAAGAACGACCGGAGCGCCGACCAGTCCCTCGGATCCGATCAGCCAGACCTCGACGAATTTCTCGCGGCCCACTTTCGCGGCCACCGATACCAATCCGCTTTCAACAAAATATACGTGCTCCATCGGCAGCATGTAATGATGAAGGACCTGGCGTGGCGCGAGCCTGACCTGCTCGCAAACTTCCATGACGCGCAAGAGCTCATCATCTGGGATCAGACGCAACAGACTGTTTCTAACCTCGAGCGTCATCGCCTGCTGCATGCTGCGCAACTCTGATCGAGGAAGCGTATGGCGGGTTGACTACCTGCACAAGACGCGGACGACCTGGTCCCAGTAGCATCTTGCCGCACTTGGACGTCCGTTCCGGCGAGCAAGGGCGGCGTTTTCAACTTAGGTATGATCCAGTCATCACGGTCTCGCAGCGATAGGCTTTCAGCTTTCTATGTACGCTACCGTACCTTCTGTGGCGACGATCTAGCTAATGGGAGACGTTGCGCTTTGTATCATAGTCCAGCACCCGCAACGCAGGTGCATGATGTCAGACCATGAATCCGTGATCGCCGCTGTCGAGGAAGCTCAGCGGCTCCTGGCTGTGTATGATGAGGCGACTTCCCGGAGAAACCAGGAAGACCTTGTTGCAATGCTCCAGTTCATCTTATGTGATCCGGCCCTTACCTTTGCGGTGAGACGATTGAAGAACCGGTCGCGCCTGAGCCTGGTCGAGTGATGCGACAGCCTCCCAGCTCGACAAATCGCCAGCTTGATCTTTCTCGCTTCATCAAATCTCGAATCCCAGACTTGCGATTGCGGTGAAGCGCGTGTGAGGTCATCGGATGGCCAAGGCGCCAATGCCGGAAGAGGTCCGCGATCTGATCGTGAGGCACATTGATTCCGTGACTCAGCTTGAAACGCTTCTCTTCCTGCATGCCCGCTCAAGCGAACAATGGGATGCCGCTTCCGTAGCCAAGCGTCTCTTTGCTCCTCTGCCGGATATGGCCGCGGCCCTGGCCACGCTCGCCGTCGATGGATTTCTCGTAAGTGAAGGTGGGCAATATCGCTATGCCGGGCGTCATGATCGAGACACCGCCGTCGACGCCCTTGCGGAGGCCTATGCGCACCACCTCATTCCCATCACGAATCTGGTCCATTCGAAGGCCCGCCATATCCGAACATCCTCGGATACGTTCAAGCTCCGAAAGGACTAGCGAACCAGAGTGGCGGTGCCGCACGGTTGACCATGGCCGTGTGCTCGATCCCGCTGCAGTAGCGGACACGCTTATGTTGCCGGATCACCGCCGCGGACAAAGTCAGTACGATAACGTACGGCACTGCGGGATGGCTGTCCTTCAAGGTTGCGACGGGAAAATAGGAAGTGATTGTAATGCAGGGGGGCGATTCGTCGACACTTCAAGAGAAATTGCATTGCGGTTGCCGCGCGCGTACTGCGAAATTTGTACGTTGAAGACCCCGCACGTCCACGAACGGCTGGCCATCAATGGAGTTCAAGTGGCACGTTCGGTCTGCTTCGTATGCAAGTGAGAGCGGGCAAAGCAACAACCGCACGAGCCGCGGTCGTAGCTTGCAGCTGCGCGAACAGGGCTGATGCCGATCATTGTGCGGCGCGCAGCGTCGACAGGAGCCGCAAAGCCGACCTGAACAGAGAGAAGCGCTCATGGCCGCGAATGTTTTCGATGAGCATGAAGGTCGCGTGAGATTTATCACCGCGCTTGCCCTCGAGCTGAAAGCGCTCACTTCGAGCGAATCTGGAGACGAGATGATCTCAATGACCGATCCAGGCGCCGAGAAGCTGGTTTATGCCAGGGCTTACCAGGCCTGGGCCGATTGCAAGATCGAAGGAACAGCAGACGACATATTTGAAGCAATTCAGGAGGTGCTGGACGTGTGAAGGGAATGCGCCGAGATGAGTGCGACAGGATGACGGCTGTTCTCGACGGCGTGTAAATAGCCAACCCGACGGCCCAGATCACGCAGGTGGTGACGCCCCTGACGGCGCGTGCCACGATCGATACAGCGCCCCTCGGCCAACTCCTCTCTTGGTTCACTCCCTCGTTTTCCCGAGCCGAGGCGCATCCAGGAGGGCTGGCTGCAGGGTCACTTCAACAAGGCCGTGCCCATAGCGTAGTTTGTCGCAAAAAATTTTGAGCGGATGGCGGAGAGAGTGTCAGTCAATCCCCATTGAAAGATAACACATTTTCGAATTTTCCGGACCAAAACCCACGGCTTGACCTACGCCGGTATATCGGTGTTCCGCCACTGATAAAGCTCTTCCGCGTCGTCCTGTGGCATCAAGCATAGCTTCGTAGGACAGCGCGGCGTACGGTTACGTGGTACGGGGGGCTTGAGCAGCGTCTGCCCTCCGAAGGCAAAGGTCACACGTTCGAATCGTGTCGGGTGCGCCAAGTTTCCTTTTCTTACAGAGAGATATGCGAGCCGCACTTGAGCTTCCTCAACAGTGGCACGAGCACGTAAGCAATCTGCCCTAATTTGAATCAGCAAAGGCAATGACCACGGAGCCCCTGATCGCGCGCTCGGTCAGCACTCGCGGATCGTCGGCTTGGCCGCCAAGCGGGAGGCGCACCGGACCGCTGCGAAGCGACACCTTCCCGCGCGCTCGGCATGCGGAGAAGCAACGCGCACCGAAGGCTACCGTTCAAAATTTGAGCCGGATCGTAGAGGCAATTTCTCGTTCTGCGCGCGAGCGACGCGCTACGGCTTCTGATACGGAGGAGAAGCTGCGTGGTGGCGGAAAGAGTGTGAGCCGACCCACTCGAAAACCGCGACGAACCGGTAGACGAGAGCTGCTTTGTCGGCGATCATTCTGGCATCAAGGCCCCTGCACAGTCGTCGACACGTGGAGGCGTCGGTCATCTTCAACGGTGAGACCGTGCACAGCCGCTTCGGCGCGGGCGAAGATCTGGATAATCTCTCATATCTGCGTCCATTCCAGCGTATGTTCGCGGGCCGGACCGGACAGCTGCTTTGAAAGGTTGGGAAAGGAACCTCAGATGCCCATCGAAATGATGATCTGCAAGTTGCGGCGGCACTCTGATTTATCCAACGAAGATGTCGAAGCGCTCCGGTCCATCGTCGCCCCGGCCAGGAATTTTCCGGAAGATTCGCCCATCTTTCGCGAGGGGGACCTTAGCACACGATGCTGCGTGATCTTGAGCGGCTTTGCGTATCGATCCAAAGTTTCGGAAGAGGGCAAACGGCAGATCCTATCGTTCCACATTGCGGGTGACATGCCCGACCTTCACGGCTGCCACCGAAGCGGATGGACCATGATCTGATGACCCTCTCGAAAGTGGAGCTTGGCTTCATCGATCACGATGCGCTCGAACGCATCCTTGATGCGCATCCGGTTTTGGCAAGGGCGCTCGCTTATTGACGCCGCGTTGTTGCGGCAATGGACCGTCAATCTGGGAACACGATCGGCTTCGGGGCGTTTGGCCTATCTAGTTGCGGAATTGCGCCAGCGACTTGGAGTAATGGGCTTGGTGGCCAACGATCAATTCAAATTTCCAATTACTCAATCTAAGCTGGGCGACGCGATAGGATTGAGCGTCGTGCATATTAACCGCATCCTCCAAGCGTTCCGAACTCAAGGCATCCTCGATACAAAGCGACAGGTCGTCACGTTTGGCGACTTCGAAAAGATCGTCCAGTTCGGCGGGTTTGACAGTCTTGAGGATTACACGAGCCCTGAATAGCGCCTGAGCATTGCGGCCCAGGAGCAGACATCGCCCGACATACTCCAGGACAACTCCGGAGAAATCTTCACGCGCTTCAAAGCGAGATCGGTGAACAGCGACGGGACGAGCGATACCGGCCCCGGCCGCTTGTGTGCCGCAGTGGATTGACGGCAACGCACGCGTCATTGCCCGAGAGGCGATGATTTGATCGTGGCAAACTGGAGTCTGGTAATCCGTCGATTTGCAGCGCATGATCGCCGAATGAAAAGCTATTTCACCCCCCGCTTGCTGGAGGTCACTGTCACACCGCTGGAGCCGACGCTTTGGAAATGGCACGTTTCCGAAGCGAGCCTCGAGGTTGCTCACGGCTATGCGACAAGCCGGGAAACGGCGCAAATCGACGGCGATCATGCTCTGTTTGTGATGCTATCCGTGGCGCCGCCCCGTTGACTCTCGATTGTCCGTTGGCTGATTGCGTCTTTGCAGGCCAAGTTGGAAGTAGCTATTGGCCGAGCCGGCGCGCATATTGCGCTGATGGACATATTTCCTCGATTTGAGGCCAAGGTCACGACGAGCGGCCGCTGGTTCGTTTCGGTAACGACCGGGCATGGGCCGGACTCTCATGTCGGGGACTTCGCAACCGACAAAGACGCCAAAGATTGGATTTTGACCAAATCGAGGTACTGGTCCGGCAAACCGGCTACGCCATAGTGACCGGGCGCGATGAATGGACCATAGACCTTCACTGCCCGAGATGCAGAAGGATCGACGTGGCTCGGCTCTCACAGGCGATTGGCGATGACTTCAGGAGAGGCGACACCGCTACCCGCGCCGATCATGTGCCAAAGGGCTTTATCTGCATTGACCCAGCGACCGGCAATTTCCAGTGTTCGAGATGCCAGGTGTCAATTCCGTGATCCGGCCGGATCGGTGCGGCAGAAGCTGGTGGTGAGCTCTTGACCGAGCTCGGGCCGACCGTGATTCCCCATGATCGACGGTGCCATCCGGGTCGACCAGCCCATGTGGTTGGATTCGAGAAATTCCAACAGCTATTCAATTGCCTTGCACTGAAGCCGCCGCTGCATCCCTCGTCGATGTAGCGCAGAAGGACTCACCAGCACCAGCTTGCCGACCGGACCAGGAGCGCGTTTTGCAGCGAGGACCCCGATCATCATGCTGCTGAGCGAATGCCCAACGAAGACGGCATCGTCGGCAGAGCCTGCCAGGCTCGCAGCGATGTGGCCAGGGCGATATCGACTATCTGCTCGAGGTCGGGCTGTCGGTTACCCGGCGACCTCGTCCGTCCACACTCTGAAGCTGATCAAGGAGTTCGGCCCGAATGTTTGGGTGATCGGAACATCGGCGGCGTCACGCCCCTGCGCGATCAAGACGCGGCCGATCCGCGGCACGAAATTGCGGGGATCAAAGGTGTGCCACCTGCCCCCGAGATAAGCTTCAAACCAGCCGGCGAAATCGCCTGCGGCCCAGGGTTTTGGAGTGCCCATGTCGCCCAGATAGCCGGTGCAGTAACGCGCCGGGATGTTCATGCAGCGGCAGAACGCGATCGCCAAATGCGCGTAGTCGCGGCACACGCCTTTGCGCTCTCGATATGCCTCGAATGCCGTCTTGGTCGATCTCGCATGTTCGTATCCAAAGCTGATATGACGATGCACGAATTCACAGATTGCGTGCACTCTCGCCCAGCCCGGCGGCGTGTCTTGAAACAAGTTCCAGGCGATGTCGGTGAGCCGGTCTGTCTCGCAGTAGCGGCTTCCGAGCAAATAGACCAAGGTATCAGCAGGCAGGTCCTCCACTGCGTGTTGTCCAGCCGATGGAGACACCGGATCGGGCAGCCCGCTGTCGCGCACGCAACCGTCGGCTGCCAGACGCATTCGCCCGGCAGGCGCAACGATCCGGCTACACCAATTTCCGAACAGGTCGCGGTACGGCGTAATCGGCACCGAAGGCTCGGTTGTCAGGGAATCCGGGACGATGACATCCGACGCGCGAGTAAAGTGAGTGCCCAACACCATGATCATCGGGGTCGGCTGCGGAAAATCGTAGAGCATTTCGAATCCGACGTTGATCTTCATTCGAAATGCGTTCCTTTGCGACGGCCCTTATAGCAGGTGGGGAAGGAATCTCCGAAAACAAGGCCGAGCGAGTCCGCGCCTTATTTGTGACCCACGGAGCGACACGACGCTGCAAGGAAGGTGGCCCGGAAAATTGCTCGGGAGACGGGACGATCTGTGACGATACGCCGCGAGGACATGTGCGTGATCGAGACAACTCCAGCTACGGCCCACTGAAGTCATTCGATCTCCTTCAGCCGGTGGATTCTTTCACCCCGCCGACGGCCCGCAGGCGCCTTTCATCTGCATCGGTCATCGCACCTGTTCCCGCCGTGAGCGGACGAGGGTTTCCGGACGTAGCATCCGATTTCTTCGACGAGAAAATCCGATGCGTCGGTCCTGAAAAGTTACGCCGCCCACTTGAAAAGATGAGGACGGCGC
>CALRXG020000023.1:0-27333 GCA_943372075.1 Bordetella parapertussis
CGGCGTTGAACAAGCTCGGCTGGCATTGGTGGCCGTCGGACACCACGGTCGCGACAATGGACTACGAGGGCAGGGCGCGCTGCATCAATCTCGGCCACTGCACGCCGGCCTGCGCGCAGGGCGCCAAGGCATCGACCGACATCACCTACTGGCCGCATGCGATCCGCGCCGGAGTCGAGCTCAAGACCCATTGCCGGGTGCGCGAGATCCTGACCAACGAACAGGGCATGGCTTCCGGTGTCGTCTACTACGACAAGGACGGCGTCGAGCAATTCCAGCCCGCCGAGGTCGTGATCATCGCCTGCAACGGCGTCGGCACGCCGCGGCTGCTGCTCAATTCGGTATCGGGGAAATTTCCGAACGGCCTTGCCAATTCGTCCGGCCTGGTCGGCAAGAACTTGATGTTCCATCCCTATGCGCAGATCTACGGCTTCGTGAAGGAGCCGACGGATTCCAACCGCGCGCCGCCGACCTGCCTGTGGAGCAAGGAGTTCTACGACACCGACCTGTCGCGTGGCTTCGTCCGCGGCTACGGCATCCAGTTCGGCCGCGGCGCCGGGCCGGTGTTCGAGGCGGTATCGAGCGAGCAGAAGGGCATCCTGCCCTGGGGCAGGGATCATCACCGCGTGTTCCGCAAGCTCAACGGGCATCGCCTCGCGGTGTCGGCGATCTGCGAGGACCTGCCGGAGGAGCATAACCGTGTCACGCTCGATCCTGTCCTGAAGGACAGCCACGGCATCCCGGCGCCGAAGATCGACTACACGATCTCGGCCAACAGCCGCAAGATGATGGACCATGCGTTGGCGCGCGGCCGCGAGGTTCTGGAGATCGCTGGCGCCACCGACATCTGCATCAACGATCCGATCCCGTGGGGCGGCTGGCACCTGCTCGGCACCGCGCGGATGGGCACCGATCCGGCGCGCTCCGTGGTCAATGAATGGGGCCGCTCGCACGACGTGAAGAACCTGTTCATCGTCGACGGCAGCATCTTCGTCACCTCGGGCGGCGTGAACCCGACCTCCACCATCCAGGCCCTCGCGCTCTACATCGCCGATCAGATGAAGCAGCGCCTCGCCAACCTGTTCGACTGAGGCCGACATGTCCGATGTAAAGGAACTGACCGCAGCCCAGCGCGCCGATCTCCGCACCGTCGCGGCGATGATCGTTCCCGAAAGCGCCGAGTACAGGGTGCCGGGTGCGGACGACCCGACGATCCAGGCCGACATGCTGGCGACGCTCGGCCGCGACACCGCGCTGGTGGCGCAGGCGCTGGACCATCTGGCAAAGCTCGCCGGCCAACCGCTCGCCGAGCTCGACGAAGCCAGACGCGATGCGGTGGCGCAGCAGTTTCGCGAGCACGGCGGCGCGTCCGCGGCCACGCTCGTCCGCGTCGTGCTGCAATGCTACTACCGCGACGACCGCGTGCTGCGCTCGCTCGGGCTCGAGCTGCGCGCGCCGTTTCCGAAAGGCCACGTGCTGCCGGACGGCGACTGGTCGCTGCTCGATCCGGTGCGGGCGCGGGGCGGCACGTTGCGAGGCGCGTCGCGTTGAAGTTGCCGGGCCTGCGTGCCACACTCGACCGCAGGCATGGGGGATGACGATGGAACGAACTGATCGCCGCGGCGGGAGGGTGTCACTTCGTCCGGGAGGCGGCCATCACCGCTCCACACGTCGCGAACTGCTGCTTGCGACCGCGGCACTGCTGGTCACGGCCTCGGGTGCCAGCGCGCGCGTGATCACCAAGGTGCTGCCATGGCGGCCGAACGAGGCCTATCCGGTCACGCCGGTCGTGCCCGGGGGCTATCTGTTCTTCACCGCCCAGGAGGCTGCCGTCGTCGAGGCCTTCGTGGATCGTCTCATTCCGGCTGACGAACTGGGGCCCGGCGCCAAGCAGGCCGGCGTCACCACCTTCATCGATCGTCAGCTCACGGGCCCCTATGGCGGGCACGACTGGCTCTACATGGAGGGGCCATTCGCAAAAAATCCGCTGCCGTCGCAGGGATTGCAGTCGGAGCTGACCCCGCGGCAGCAATACCGCATGGGAATTGCCGCGCTCGAGGCTTACTGCAAATCGACCTTCAATCGCAGCTTCACCCAGCTTGAAGCGGCCGAGCAGGACAAGCTGATCGCCGGGCTCGAGAAGGGCGAAGTGCAACTGCCGAACTTCTCCGGCAAGATGCTGTTCACTGCAATCCACACCAATACGATCGAGGGATTCTTCGCCGATCCGATCTACGGCGGCAACCGCGATATGGTCGGCTGGAAGCTCGTCGGCTTTCCCGGCACGCGCTACGACTACCGCGACGTGATCGACCGGCCCAACCAGGCCTACACGCTGCCGCCGGTCAGCTTGCAGGGCCGTCCGGCCTGGGGAGAGCGCTGATGGCCCGCCGTCTTCCGCGCAAGGATGTCGTGATCGTCGGGCTTGGCTGGACCGGCTCGATCGTCGCCTATGAACTGGCCCGCCTTGGATTGGATGTCGTCGCGCTGGAGCGCGGTCCGTGGCGCGACACCGCCAGCGATTTCAACATCGGCACCGCCGCCGACGAACTGCGCTATGCGGTGCGTCACGACATCTTCCTGCGTCCGAAGCAGGAAACGCTGACGATGCGTAACAACCCGTCCCAGACGGCGCTGCCGATCCGCAAATGGGGCAGCTTCCTGCCGGGCAACGGCGTCGGCGGCGCCGGCCTGCACTGGAACGGCCAGACCTGGCGCTTCCTGCCCGACGACTTCCGCATTCGCAGCCACATGATCGAGCGCTATGGCGCCGGCATCATGCCGGAGGGCAACCAGATCCAGGACTGGCCGGTCAGCTACGACGAACTGGAGCCGCATTACGACAGGTTCGAGCAGGTCGCCGGCATTTCCGGCAAGGCCGGCAACATCAAGGGCAAGGTCCAGCCCGGCGGCAATCCGTTCGAAGGGCCGCGCGAGCGGGAGTATCCGACGCCGCCGATGAAGCAGGGCTACGCCCAGTCGCTGTTCACCAAGGCGGCCACCGACATGGGCCTGCACCCGTTTCCGCGGCCGTCGGGCAATATCTCCGCGGCCTACACCAATCCCTATGGCTGCAGCATGGCGCCGTGCACCTATTGCGGCTTCTGCGAGTGGTTCGGCTGCGCCAATTACTCGAAATCGTCGCCGCAGACCTGCGTGCTGCCGGCGCTGGTGCGCGAGCCGACCTTCGAGGCCCGCACCGATTGCGAGGTGACGAAGGTCAATCTCAGCGCCGACGGCAAGATGGCAACCGGCGTCACCTATGTCGACGCCAGCGGCGAGGAATGCGAGCAGCCCGCCGATCTCGTTCTGGTCTGCGCCTTCAGCCTGTTCAACGTCCGCCTGCTGCTGCTGTCCGGCATCGGCAAGCCCTATGATCCCGCGACCGGCGAGGGCGTCGTCGGGCGCAACTACGCGTACCAGACCGGCTCCGGCGCCTCCGGCTATTTCGCGGATGCCAAGTTCAACCCATTTGCCGCGGCGGGCTCGCTCGGTGTCGCCCTTGATGACTACAACAGCGACAATTTCGATCACGGCCCGCATGGTTTCGTCGGCGGCGCGTCGATCACCTCCGCGCACACCAATGGCCGGCCGATCAACTTCCACCCGACCCCGCCGGGGACGCCGGCCTGGGGCAGCGCGTGGAAGAAGGCGGTCAAGGACAATTATCAACGCGTGACGTATGTCGGCGCTCAAGGCAGCGTCATGAGCTATCGCAACAACTATCTCGACCTCGATCCGACCTACAAGGACCCGCTCGGTCGTCCGTTGATGCGGATGACGTTCGATTACCAGCCGAACGAGCAGAAGATGGCGAACTGGATGGCGGAGCGCTGCCAGGAGATCGCCAAGGCGATGGGCGCCAAGAGCACGCCGATCAACCGCCTCAGGGTGCCATGGTCGGTGGTGCCCTACCAGACCACGCACAATACCGGCGGCGCGGTGATGGGGTCGGACCCGAACACCAGCGTGCTCAACCGCTATCTGCAATCCTGGGACGTCTCGAACGTGTTCGTGATGGGGGCCTCGGCGTTTCCGCAGAACGCCGGCTACAACCCGACAGGCACCGTCGGCGCGCTGACCTATTGGAGCCTGGAGGCGATCTTCAAATATCTGAAGTCGCCGGGCGCGCTGGTGCCGCGATGAGCGGGATCGTGATGCGGCTTCGTCACTTGGTCCTGCTGCTGCCGCTGGTCGCCGGCGGTGGCGCCTCTGCCGGGCCGGACAATTATGTCGATATCACTCGCGGCCGGGCGCTCGTCATCGCCGGCGACTGTGTGGCCTGCCACACCGCGCCCGGCGGCCAGCCGTTTGCCGGCGGCCTCGCGCTGCAAACCCCGTTCGGCCAGATCATGGCGCCGAACATCACGCCGGACAACACCACCGGCGTTGGAAGCTGGTCGGCCGATGACTTCGCGCACGCGATGCAAGAGGGCCGGCGTCCGGACGGCAGCCACCTTTATCCGGCGTTTCCCTATCCCTATTACACGAAGGTCGAGCGCGGCGACCTCGACGCGATCTACGCCTATCTGCGGACGCTGCAACCGGCCGAGAACCGGGTCGACCGCGACACCCTGCCATTTCCATTCAACATCCGCCTGTTGATGAAGGGCTGGAATGCGCTGTTCTTCACGCCCGGAACGTTCAAGCCGGATCCGGCGCGCTCCGCCGAATTCAATCGCGGCGCCTACCTCGTCGAAGGATTGGGCCATTGCGGCGCCTGTCACACACCGTTCAACGCATTTGGTGCCAGCCGCGCGGACAAGTATCTCGAAGGTAACCAGATCGACAATTGGACCGCGCCGAACATCACCAATGATGCGCGGGTCGGTCTCGGCAAATGGTCGGCCGAGGATATCGTGCAATACTTGAAGACCGGGCAGAACGGTTTCAGCCTCGCCAGCGGGCCGATGAAAGACGTGGTCGAGAACTCGACATCGAAAATGCCGGCGTCCGATTTGAAGGCCATCGCCGTGTATCTCAAGGAGCGCGGCGCCGCGGGCGTGCCGGCCTCGACGCCTCTGGTGGCCTCCGATCCGCGCATGCAGGCCGGTGAGGCGATCTATGTCGACACCTGCGCGGCCTGCCACGTGCGCAACGGCGAGGGCGTCGCGCATCTGTTTCCGAAGCTCGCCGGCAGCGCGATTGCGACCCAGCAGGATCCGGCGAGCCTGATCCGGATCATCATTGCCGGCGGCCGCGCGGCGGCGACAGACGGCGCCCCGACCTCGCCGGCGATGCCGTCACTCGGCTATCGCTTGAGCGACAGCCAGGTCGCAGCCGTCGTCACTTATGTGCGCAATTCCTGGGGCAACGCGGCGGCCCCCGTGTCGGACGACACCGTCAAGGCGTTGCGGGCGCGGGTTACCGGCGCGGCGGCCGGGGACTGATGCCCTTGCGGGCAACCCCTCCGGCCACCATTTGGTAAGGCCGAAGGAATCTTGCCATGTTGGATTTTACCTCAGATACCGCCGGTGACAGGCTGTCGCCGCGGGTGGCTGACGCTGCCCAAATCAATGATCGAGTGAATGACCAGGTCGACGACCGGGCGCTGCTGGATGCCTATTCCAATGCCCTGATCGACGTCACCGAGCGCGTCGGCCCGGCCGTCGTGCGCGTCGAAACCGGGCCGAAGCTGCGCAATGCGCGTGAGCGCGGCGGGCTCGGCTCCGGCATCGTGATCTCGCCCGACGGCTTCGTGCTGACCAACAGCCATGTGGTCGGATCGTCGAAGGAGATCCGGCTGCGCGACACCGAAGGCTTCGTCACCGACGCCCATGTGCTCGGCGTCGATCCCGACACCGATCTCGCGCTGCTGCGGGCTGATGGCGCGCGCGACCTGGCCTATGCGTCGCTCGGCAATTCCAAGACGCTGCGGCGCGGTCAGCTGGTGGTCGCGATCGGCAATCCGCTCGGCTTCGAATCGACGGTGACCGCCGGCGTGGTGTCGGCGCTTGGCCGCTCGATCCGCTCGGTCAGCGGACGGACCATCGAGGACGTGATCCAGACCGATGCCGCGCTCAACCCGGGCAATTCCGGCGGACCGCTGGTGTCGTCAAAGGGCGAGGTGATCGGCATCAACACCGCGATCATCAACGGCGCGCAGGGCATCTGCTTTGCGGTCGCCAGCAACACCGCGCAGTTCGTGCTGTCGGAGATCATCCGCCACGGCTACGTCCGCCGCGCCTATATCGGCGTTGCAGGTCAGACCGCGCCGGTGCCGCGGCGCCATGCGGTGCTGGCGGGCGTCGAGAACAAGATGGGCGCGCTGTTGATGCAGATCGAACCGGACAGCCCGGCGGCGCGGGCGAGCCTGCTGCCGGGTGACGTCGTGATCAAGCTCGACGGCATCGAGATCAACGGCGTCGACGACCTGATCCGCGCACTCGATCACAGCCGGATCGACCGCACGCTCTCGATGGACATCCTCCGCCTCGGCCGCCTCCGCGCGATCGAGATCCACCCGATCGGAAGGAAGCCGGCGAAGCAGTAGCGGCGAAGCTGACCGCGCGAGGCATGCACTCTCGCCTGTCTTGCTGGAGAGGGTCGCTTCGCGCGGCGAGGCGAGTGGGGGCAGCCGGATACCGCGCGTTGCGATTTTGGCGGTGAGCCATTCGCGCTGCGTTCAATGGTCGCATGGGGTCACGCCCGTCGAGCCTGATTCAACGCACTCAAAGGTTGATGTCGGCGGGATATCACAACCGACCATTAACGGTTCCGCCCCTAGATTGTTTCTGATTGGAAATGAACGTAGTGGGGCGTTGTGCGGTTCTTCGCGGGTGTACAGGCAATGCGCGGTGTTGCCGCGCTGTCGGTGGTCTGCGGGCACGCAGTCAGCGCACGTCCCGATATGGTCGGATCCGCGCTTGCAGAAGGTGCGCTGACCATTCTCGCAAGTGGCGTTGACATCTTCTTCGTTATCTCCGGCTTGATCATCGCGACCACCGCCGCGGCACAGGACAATCCGCTCAACTTCGTTTTCAGGCGAGTTGTTCGAATCTATCCGGTTTACTGGCTCGTGTTGCTGGCGGCCTTTATCGCCTCATCCTGGGTCGCGATGTCACCCGAGAAGCGCCCGGCGCTGGACCTTGGCCTCGTCTTCGCGTGGACATATCCGAATTGGTACCTGCCGCCGGCATGGTCGCTTGCTTTCGAACTGCACTTCTATGCCGCAGTCGCGGTGATCCTCGCGATCAAGCCGAGCCGGCTGTTCGAGCTCTTGTTCGCGGGGCTGGTCATAGTCGCCGTTGCTCTCTTCTTCCGACTGCAGCTTGGCTTCTACTCCCACCCGCTGATGCTGGAATTCGGTGTCGGCGTTGGCATCGCATATCTCCAGAGAACCGGCAGATTGCGGTGTTCGGGCGCGATTCTAGCCATTTCCGCAAGCTTGTTCTTCGCCGGCTGGTACTGGATATTCGTGCACGGATCGGCTGATCCACAATGGGCACGCGTGCCGACCTATGGCCTTGCCGCGGGATTACTTATCCATGCTGTGATATCTGCCGAGGTCAAAGGGCAATCCTTCTCGCCCGTCCTGCAATGGCTCGGCAAGATTTCGTACTCGTTGTACATCGTCCATTACCCTGTGATGAAATGGATCGCCAATTCTGCCGAGCCTTGGCTCTTGTCTATCGTGGGGACGATCGCCGCCAGCATCCTGCTCTCCATCGGTCTCGCCGCCGTACTGCACATCGTCATTGAAGCGCCAATCCTCAATTGGGGACGCAAGTTGACTTTGATCTACAGCAAGCGATCGACGCCGGATGAAGCAAGACCGCAGCGCCCTGTGCTTGTCCTGCAGGAGCCTCATGAACGCGCGCCGCGCGCTTTCTCGAGCATGACCCGGAAAAGCGCGAAGCGGTTTTCCGAAAAGATCATGTGCAAACGAGCAGCCGGAGCGCGATGACGATTCAGCCTAATCTCATCGCGCTTGAGCAGTGTTCGACCGAATAGCGCACTGACGACGCCGTTGGCCAAAGTCGGAGCCCGGTCTTTCCCCTCCGCGCCTCGACCAAGCATCGGGGCGTTCGCAATATTTCTGTATAATAGAAAATGTCACTGATTTGGCCGACGAGTCAAGCTGCTTGTCCGAGTGCCGGCGGACGTCCTGCTGCTTTGCATGGGGTTGTTTTCGAGATTTTGGGGCGCCCGGGGAGAAGGGGGCTGGGCTCCGCTACCGCAGCGCCGCCAGCAGCTCGTCCGGCTGCTCGACCATCATCATGTGACCCGCGCCTGGCAGCACCACCGTACGCGCATTCGGCGTCGCGGCGGCGAGCGCCTTGCCGGCCTTGGCCGGGGTCATCATGTCGCGCTCGCCGAGGACGAAGGTCGCGGGCACCTTGACCGCGGCGGCGGCCGTCAGCGCGTTCTGGTAGGCGTTGCAGGCATTGAGGTCGTTGAACAGCACGCCGGGCTTGGCCTCCTGCAGCACCCGCTGCGCGCCCTGGTGCATCCACAGGCCGGGCGCGAGGCTGCCGCCGAGTTCGGCCTTGAAGCCAAGACCCCAGATCGAGACCATGTCGATCGCGGCGGCATCATTGGCCTCGGCGGCCTTCAGCAGATCGGGGCCGACCGTCATGGTGGCCGCGGTGCCGATCAACGCGAGGCCGGAGACCTTGTCGGGATGCCGCGCCGAGGTCTCGATCGCGATCAGCGAGCCCATCGAATGGCCGATCAATCGCGCCTTCGTCGCACCGGCCGCTGATATCAGCGCCGCGATCCAGTCGGCCATCTCGGCGATGGTCGCGAGCGGCTTGCCGGCGGAGCGGCCATGGCCCGGCAAATCGGGCGCCAGCACGGAGAAGCCGTGATGCGCGAACCAGCGGCTGTGCAGCGCCCAGGTCGAGGAATCGAAGCCGGCACCGTGGATCATCACGACGGCCGGCAGCGATGGATCGAACGGCTTGCCGCCGGTCGCGATGAAGGTGTCGGCGCCGTTGACGGAAAGCTGCATGGTCCTAAGTCCTTTGCGAGGCGCGCAGCGCCTGGCCGAGATCGTCGGTGATATCGTCAGCGGTTTCGATGCCGACCGACAGCCGCACCAGCTCCTCGCCGATCCCTGCGGCCTTGAGCTGCTCGGCATCCATCTGCTGATGCGTGGTGCTGGCGGGGTGGATCACCAGCGTCTTGGCGTCGCCGACATTGGCGAGATGGCTGATCAGCTTCAGGGACTCGATGAACTTCTTGCCGGCGGCGCGGCCGCCCTTGATGCCGAAGCTGATGATCGAGCCGGCACCGCGCGGCAACACCTTCTTGGCGAGCGCATGATCCGGATGGCTCTCCAGCGAGGGATGCAGCACCCACTCGACCGCCTTGTTCGTGGTGAGGAAGTCGAGCACCTTGTGGGTATTGCTGACATGGCGGTCCATGCGGACGCCGAGCGTCTCGATGCCCTGCAACAGCTGGAACGCGTTGGTCGGCGACAGGCAGGCGCCGAAATCGCGCAAGCCCTCGGTGCGGGCGCGCATGATGAAGGCGGCCTTGCCGAACTGCTCGTCGAAGACGATGCCGTGATAGCCGGCATAGGGCTCGGTGAGCTGCGGGAACTTAGCCGACGCACGCCAATCGAACCGGCCGCCGTCGACGATGACGCCGCCGATCGCAATGCCGTGGCCGCCCATCCATTTGGTCGCCGAGTTCATCGTGATGTCGGCGCCGAGCTCGATCGGCTGGCTCAGATAGGGCGTCGCGAAGGTGTTGTCGATCAACAGCGGGATCTTCGCGTCATGCGCGATCTGTGCAACTGCGGGAATATCGAGTACCTCGAGGCCCGGATTGCCGATGGTCTCGCCGATCACGAGCCGCGTGTTCGGCTTGATCGCGGCGCGGAATTCGTCCAGCGCGCGCGGCTTCACGAAGGTCGTTGTGATGCCGAACCGCGGCAGCGTGTGCGCCAGCAGATTGATGGTGCCGCCATAGAGCGAGGCGGAGGCGACGATGTGGTCGCCGGCATTGAGCAGGGTTGCGATCGCCAGATGCAGCGCGGCCATGCCGCTGGCGGTGCAGATCGCGCCGACGCCGCATTCGAGGGCGGCAATGCGTTCCTCCAGCACCGCGGTGGTCGGGTTCGAAATGCGCGTATAGATATGGCCGGCGCGTTCGAGGTTGAACAGCGCCGCGGCGTGGTCGGCGTCCTGGAACACGTAGGACGTGGTCTGATAGATCGGAACCGCGCGCGCACCGGTCGCCGGATCGGGGCGCTGGCCGGCGTGCAGGCTCAGGGTTTCGAAGGCAGGCGGCTTGGGTGCGGGCATGCGAAGCTCGTCAGGTCAGTCGATGAAAGTGATGTGTCGGTCTATACGTGAACTGCGGTGCGAACGCGGCCGACGTTGCCGAACACCCGCAGATAGCGCTCGACCTCTGAGGGGATGCCGGTCGCCTTCTCCGGATTGTCGGAGAGCTTTACGGCCGGCCGTCCGTCGACCGACGTCACCTTGCAGACGATCGAGATCGGATCGAGCTCCGCGGTGCCGTCAGGTGCGCAGCCGACGAAATCATTGGTGAGGTTGGTGCCCCAGCCGAAGCTGACGCGGACGCGGCCCTTGAAGTGATGGAACGTCTCTTCGATCGAGCCGACATCCATCGCGTCGGAGAACACCAGCAGCTTCTCCTTGGGATCGCGACCCTTCTGCTTCCACCATTTGATGATGTCTTCACCGGCGGTAATCGGCGGCGCGCTGTCGGGACGAAAGCCAGTCCAGTCGGCGACCCAGTCCGGCGCGTCGCGCAGGAACGGCTTGGTGCCGAACGCGTCGGGCAGGGCGATCAGGAGGTTGCCGCCATAGGCGTGGCGCCACTGGTCGAGGATGTGATAGGGCGCCCAGCGCAGCTCCTCGTCGTCATTGGCGAGCGCGGCGGCCACCATCGGCAGCTCATGCGCGTTGGTGCCGATTGCTTCGAGGTCGTTGTCCATCGCGAGCAGCACGTTGGATGTTCCGGTGAAGGACGAACCGAGGCCTTCCTTCACCGCCTCGACGCACCAGCGCTGCCACAGGAAGCCGTGGCGACGCCGCGTGCCGAAATCGGACAGCCGCAGACCGTCCAGCTTGCGCAGCCGTTCGACCTTGGCCCACAGCTTGGCCTTGGCGCGGGCGTAGAGCACGTCGAGCGCGAAGCGGCCATAGGTCTTGGTCGCCGCGCGCGAGCGCAGCTCGTTGAGGATCGCGAGCGCCGGGATCTCCCACATCGTGGTGTGGGTCCACGGTCCGTGGAAATGCAGCTCATACTGGCCGTCGACCTTGTGCAGCTCGTATTCGGGCAGCCGGAAGGTCGAGAGCCAGTTGATGAAATCGGGCGAGAACATCTGGGTCTTGCCGTAGAACGTGTTACCGGCGAGCCAGATCAGTTCCTTCTTGCTGAAGCGGATGGTGCGGGCGTGGTCGAGCTGGGCGCGCAGCTCGCCCTCATCGATGACCTCGGCGAGCTTGATGTGGGTCGACCGGTTGATCACCGAAAAGGTCGTGCGCGTGTCCGGATAGGATTCCCGGATCATCTGCTGCATCAACAGCTTGTAGAAATCGGTGTCCAGCAGGCTGCGGACGATCGGGTCGAGCCGCCAGCCGTGGTTGTAGGTCCGGGTCGCGATATCTGTCACGGTCATGCGGGAACCTTAGCCTGCCGGGCACGGTCCGCCCAGTGGGTATCGGGCGGAACATGGCAGGTCAGCGCGCTATGGTCTGCCGGATGCGGCCGACCGTAGCGGCGACATCGGGCCAGGCCGGCCTGGCGGGCGCAAACTGCCGTCGCAGGAAGCTGACCAGCTCCGCAATTTGGCCGTCGCTCATGCTGTCCCGGAACGCCGGCATGTAGCCCAGGTCGGTCACCGCCGGCCTGGCGATGCCGTGCAGGATCACCTGGATCAGGTTGTCAGGGACGTCGCTGTGCAGATTGCTGTTCAGCGCCAGCGACGGCCGGCTGCCGAACAGCGGCGGGCCACCGACCTCGTGGCAGACGGCGCAGGCGCCTTGATAGATCCGGGCGCCGGTCGAGGCGGCGGTGGTGACGGCGGTGCCGGCCTCGAGCTGGGCCGCAAGCGTATCGTGGGCCGGCCGGTCGGCGGTCTCGTTGAACGCGGCGAGGTAGACCGCCATCGCGCGGATGTCCTGATCGGGCAGCGCAGCGAGTTCTTTCACGACCGGTGCCATCGGTCCGGCGGCGACACCGTGCAGGCGCGACTCGCCGGTGCGCAGATAGGCGTAAAGCTCGTCCTCGCTCCACGGGATCGGCGCCTTCGACAGCGAGGTCAGCGCCGGCGCCTCCCAGCCCTCGGCAAAGCCGCCGGCGAGATAGGCGCGCTGCTGTTCGGCGCCGAGCGCGTTGCGCGGCGAGTGGCAGGCGCCGCAATGGCCGAGGCCTTCGATCAGATAGGCGCCGCGATTCCACACGTCCGATTTCGCGGGATCGGGCCGGAACGCGTCAGGCTGGTGGAATAGCGCGTTCCATCCGGCGAGCAGCGGCCGCAGGTTGAACGGAAAAGCCAGCGTGTTCGCCGGCGTCTCGGCGCGCACCGGCGCTTGCGCCATCAGATAGGCATAGAGCGCCTGCAGGTCGGCATCATTGGTCCTGGCGAAATGCGTGTACGGGAATGCCGGGTAGAGATGACGCCCGTCACGATGGATGCCTTCGCGCATCGCGCGCTCGAACGCGGGATAGGACCAGGCGCCGATGCCGGTGTCGACATCGGGCGTGATGTTGGTCGTATAGATGGTGCCGAACGGCGTCTCAAGCGGCCGGCCGCCGGCATTCGCGAGGCCATGCTCCGAGGTGTGGCAGACGGCGCAGGCGCCGAGCGCGGCGAGCTCCTTGCCGCGCGCGATGGTGGCCGCAGAATAAACCGAGGCATCGGGCCGTGCGATCGGCGCGATCGCGCGCCAGGGCAAGACGGCCGCGCCGATGCCGATCGCGGCGGCGCAGAGTGCGGCGACGCCGGCGAGCACGCCGCTGCGCTTTGCGAACGGATTTTGCCATCGGTTGAGATTGGCCGGTTGCGCGGGTGGCGGCAGCGATGCAGGCGCTGCCGGCTGTTCGCCACGCAATCCTTTCAGGATGCGCTCCGGCGTGAACGGCAACTCGCGGAAGCGGACGCCGGTGGCATCATAGATCGCATTGGCGATCGCGGCGGCGCTCGGCACGGAAGCGGATTCGCCGACGCCGAGCGGCGGCTGGTCCTGCCGCTGTAGCATCAGCACATCGATCTTGGGCAGCTCGGGGAATTTGATGATCGGGTAGGCGCCCCATTCCCGCGTCGCCACCACGCCGCGCTCGAAGGAGACTTCCTCCATCAGGGCGCGGCTGGTCGACTGGATCACATTGCCTTCGACCTGGTGGCGCACGCCCTCCGGATTGATCATCAATCCGGAGTCTTGCCCGGCGACGACACGCGTTACACTGACATCGCCGGTCGCCTTGTTGACCGCGACGTCGGCGATCCACGCCGACCACGCCGCGCCGTAACCGGGAAACTTGCTGTGCACGTAGAGCGCATAGGCAAAGCCGCGGCCGCGGACGATATCGCCGTCGGCCTCGGGCTCTTTCCACACTGGCCGTGGCGTCCAGCCGGCACGTTCGGCGACCGCATTGACGAGATCGACCGCGCGCTTGTCTTTCAGATAGCGCAGCCGGTATTCGATCGGATCGACCTCGGCCTCGGCAGCGAGCTCGTCGATATAGGATTCATGCGCAAAGCTGTTCGGCAGCGCCGAGACGCCGCGAAACCAGGACGCGCGCACGATCGGCGGCATGTCGTTGGCGACCACGCGCATGTTGTCGTAGTCGTAGGGCGGGATCGCGGTGCGGTCGCCCATCTCGAACACGGCGGCCACCGGCGCGATCCGCCCGGTGAGCAGCAGCGCCAAGGTCGGCGCGCCGTTTGAGGGATAATGTGTCGAGAAGTCATAGCCGGCGACGCTGCCGTCGGCATTGAGGCCGCCATTGACGTCCATCAGCTGCGCGGTGCCCTTCGGCTCCCAGGCATGTTCCTGCTCGCGGGTGAGCTGCACCCGCACCGGGCGGCCGACCGCGCGCGACAGCAGCAGCGCGTCGGCGGAGACGTCGTCGGCACAGTTACGGCCGTAGCAGCCGGCGGCCTCCATCCGGATCACGTCGATCTCGGCTTCCGGCCGCTGGATCAAGAGCGCCAGATCGCCGCGCAGGATGTGCGGGTTCTGCGTGCCGGACCAGACACGAATTCCATCATCATCATAGCTGGCGACCGCGCAGGATGGACCGATCGAACCGTGCATCTGGTAGGGCCAGACGTAAGTCCGCGGCATCGGCTTGGCCGCCGCCTTGATCGCGGCATCGACATCGCCCTTGTCGATCAACTGGCGCGGCGTCGACGGATTGGCGCGCAGCGCTTGCTCGATGTCGGAGAGATCGGTCAGCGCAGGCCCTGGCTTCCAGCTCACCTTGAGCTGCGCGGCGGCCTTGATCGCATTCTCCTCGCGCTCGGCGACGACGCCGACGAAGTCGCCGATCCGCACCACCGCGACGAGGCCCGGGATATCCCGCACCGAGGCTTCATCGACCGCGATCAGGCTGGTGCCGACGAACGGGCCGGCATCGACGCCGGCATAGGGAGGGCGGACGACCCGGCCGTGCAGCATGCCGGGCACGCGCACGTCATGGACATAGACCAGCTCGCCGGTGGCCTTCGCCGGCAAGTCGACACGCGGCACCGACTTGCCGACCACGGAATAGGCGCTCACGGCCTTGACCGGAACGTCGTCGGCGAGCTCGAGCGTGATCGTCCCGTCGGCGATCAGCTCGCCATAGCTGATGCTGCGGTTGTCGTGGCCGCGGACCAGGCCATCCTCGATGGTGAGGTCGCCGACCGGAAGCTCCAGCCGCTCGGCCGCGCGCGAGAGCAGGAAATGCCGCGCTTGAGCTGCGGCCTTGCGCAAGGGAACGGCGGTGATCTGGATGGTCTCGCTCGCGATCGTCGCGCCCTGGTTCGGTACCACGCTGGTGTCGCCGAGGATCACCACCACGCGGGCAAAGGAGACGTCGAGCTCTTCCGCAACGATCTGGCCGAGCGCGGTGCGGATGCCGGTGCCGAGATCGACATGGCCGTTATAGGCGTTGACCGCGCCGTCGGCGGCAATGGTGATGAATGTCTCGAACGCGCCTTCGGTACCGAGCACTGAGGGGCGAACGACCGACAGCGTGCCGCGCTGACGTTGCGACGAGCCGCTCATCAATCGCGCGCCTCGAGCGCTTGGCCAGCGGCCCGCATCGCTGCGCGGATGATCTCGATATGCGCTCCGCAGCGGCAGAGATTGTAGCGCAACGCTTCCAGCACGTCGCGCTCGGAAGGATTGGGATTGCGTGCGAGCAGCGCCTTGGTGGTGATGATCATGCCGTTGAGGCAGTAGCCGCACTGCGCGGCCTGTTCCCTGATGAAGGCATCCTGCACCGGATCGGGATGTTCGCGGTTGCCGAGCCCTTCGAGCGTGACGATGTCGCGCCCCACGCAGCCTTCGATCGGAATCACACAGGCGCGCGCAGCGACGCCATCGATCAGCACGGCGCAGGCACCGCACTCGCCGAGCCCGCAGCCATATTTCGGTCCGTTCAATGCGAGATCGTTGCGCAGCACGTAAAGCAATGCGGTGTCGGGAGCGGCGTCGACATCATGATTCCTGCCGTTCACGGTCAGGCGCATTGCCCCGGTTCTCCCCTGATGTTTGCGCTGCAACGTCAGCGTCAAATCGAAGGCGAGGATAACGTTTGTGTACAAACGTGCAAGCGGCGGCATGCCGCGCTGCAGCGAGTGCACGCTTTATGAACAGGGTGCGCAAGCGAATGGCAGCGTTTGATTGCAAAGGCCGCTTGACAGGTCGGGGGCTCGCGCGCAGGATCATTCGTATACGAACGATAAGCACCGGAGGCGGAAGCGCAGTATGATCGACCGCCGCCACAAGTCCAGGCCTGGTCACGATGGCTGACACAATGACCGTCGCCGCCGGCGACAAGATCCGTTGCGATGCCTGTCCGGTGATGTGCTACATCAAGCCGGGCGCGGCCGGTGCCTGCGACCGTTATGCCAACCATGACGGCACGCTGGTCCGCGTCGATCCGCATGTCGTGCTGGAACGCACCGTCTCGCATGGCGGCAAGCTGGTGCCGTTCCAGGTCAGCGGCGATTGGGACGGCAAGATCGTCAGCCAGCCCGACCTCTTCGTCACCGCGATCGGCGCCGGAACCACTTATCCGGACTACAAGCCGGCGCCGTTCATCGTGTCGTCGGAAGTCGACGGCATCGACATGGTCACCGTGGTGACCGAGGGCATTTTCTCCTATTGCGGCGTCAAGGTGAAGATCGACACCGATCGCTATCTCGGCCCCGAGACCGCGATCGTGCGTGCGGACGGCGAGGCGGTCGGTCATGTCACGACCAGCGAATATGGCTCGCAGATGCTCTCGCTTGGCGGCGTGCATCACCTGACCGGCGGTTCGAAGAAGGAAGGCCGCGTCACCTGCGACACACTGATGGACCTCTCCAACTGCAAGGCGGTGGAACTCACCATCGATGGCGGTGCGACTGTCGTTGTGCAGGCCGGCAGGCCGCCGATCGTCAACGGCGTAGCGGAAGAACGCATGCGGGTCGGCTGCGGCTCGGCGACGATCGGCATGTTCGCCAAGCAATGGCACGGCAAGGTCGATGAGGTCGTGGTGGTCGACGACCACATCACCGGCGTGCTGAGCGAGCATCAGGCCGGCAAGCTGCTCGACATCGCCGATACCGGCATCAAGATGAAGGGGCGGCGCTCGACGCCCGGCCGCTATTTCCAGGTTGCCGATCCCGGCACCGGATGGGGCGGCACCAATATCTCCGATCCGCTGTCGATCCTCGGTCCGTTCAATGCCAGGGAAGCGCGGCCCGGGCTCACCATGCTGATGGTTTCGACGACCGGCGAACATGCTTCGTACTACGTGCTCGACGAGGCGCTGCAGCCGATCGAGACCGAGATGCCGGCTGATCTCCGGTTCTCAGTCGAGCGCATCCAGGAGAATTGCGAGCCGGCGCTGTGCACCGTGCTGTTCATGGGCGGCGCGGGCGGATCGTTGCGCGCCGGCGTCACCGACAATCCGGTGCGGCTGACCCGCTCGGTCAAGGATGCGCTGACGCGCGTGACCAGCGGTGGTGCGCCGGTCTATGTCTGGCCCGGCGGCGGCATCACCTTCATGGTCGATGTCACGCAGATGCCCGCCGGCGCGTTCGGCTATGTGCCGACCCCGGCGCTGGTGGCGCCGATCGAGTTCACGATGAAGCTGTCGGATTACGCGGCGCTCGGCGGCCACATGGATTATGTCCGGCCGCTGTCGTCGCTGCGCGACAGCGCCGACATCCGGCCGATGCCCTATCTTCTCGGGCCGCGCGCATGAGGCGGCTCCCGCAAATCGCGCTTCTTCCTGATGGCAAGCGGCTGCATTTGCAGGATGGCCCGATTGATCTGGTCATCGAAGCCAAGGGCGCGGATGCGGATGTTCGATCGGCCTACCAGGCCGCGGCGGGTCGTTTAGCGGGTTTGCTGGACGAACTCTGCACGGAACTGGCCGGGCTGCGCCGCGCGGCCGATCCCGATCGCTGCTCGCTGAACGGCGTGGTCGCGCAGCGGATGCATGCGGCGGTCGGGCCGTTTGCCGCAGACACTTTCATCACGCCGATGGCCGCGGTCGCGGGCTCGGTTGCCGAGGAAATTCTCGGTGCGATGCTGCGCGCAGCGACGCTCGACCGCGCCTATGTCAACAATGGCGGCGACATCGCGCTGCATCTCGCAGACGGCGAACAGTTCACCGTCGGCCTGATGGACCGGCCCGACCGTCACGGCGTGATGCAGGCCATGACCGTCGATGCCGATATGCCGGCCCGCGGGATTGCGACCAGCGGCCGGCACGGCCGCAGCTTCTCGCTCGGCATTGCAGATGCCGTTACTGTGCTGGCGCGGACGGCGTCGCAGGCCGATGCAGCCGCGACCGTGATCGCCAATGCGGTCGATTTGCCCGGGCATCTTGCGATCCTGCGCGTTCCGGCCAACGAATTGCAGCCCGACAGCGATCTCGGTGGGCGGCTGGTGACGCGCGATGTCGGACCGCTGACCGACCAAGAGATCGAGCGCGCGCTCGAGGCGGGGGCGGCGCGGGCGCGGATGCTCCTGACGTCGGGATTGATCGAGGGCGCGGCATTGCGTCTACTGGGCGAAACGCGGCTTGTTGGTGCAACTGGGAACGGGGCGCCGGCGTCGCACGGGTTTCAGGAACGAACGATAGAACACATGCTGCAGGCATGACCGGGAGCGAGGCAAGATGAGCGCCGTCATTCGCAAGATCGTCACCGTGGTCGAGGAGACCCATCTCGAGATGGGCAAGACCATCGCGCCGCCCACCCGCCGCGCCGCCGCCATCGCCGTGATCGAGAATCCGTTTGCCGGACGTTATGTCGAGGATTTGTCGCCGCTGATCGCGATCGGCGAGGAGCTTGGCGAATTGCTGTCGAAGCGGGCGGTCGCCGCGCTCGGCATCGACGGCGCCAAGGCGCATAGTTACGGCAAGGCCGCCGCCGTCGGCGAGAATGGCGAGCTCGAGCACGCGGCCGCGATCTTGCATCCGAAGATGGGCGCGCCGGTGCGCAAGGTGCTCTCGAAGGGCGCGGCGTTGATCCCGTCGTCGAAGAAGCGCTCCGGCCCCGGCACCACGCTGGACATTCCGCTCGGGCACAAGGACGCAGCCTTCGTGCGCAGCCATTTCGACGGCATGGAAGTGCAGATCAATGACGCGCCGCGCGCTAACGAGATCATGGTCGCGGTTGCGGTCACGGACAGCGGCCGGCCGCTGCCGCGCGTCGGCGGACTGACGGTCGACGAAGTCAAAGGCGAAGACGGATTGCGATAATCTCTTTGAAGAAAAACTGGAGGACGGGATGCGTGGTTATTTCGTAGGGGCGGGATTGGCGATCGCGGTTGCGACCATGGCAACGAGCGCCATGACGACGCAGGCCATGGCGCAGAGCGAGATCAAGATCGGCGAGATCAACTCCTATTCGCTACTGCCGGCGTTCACCGAGCCCTATCGCAAGGGCTGGCAGCTCGCGGTGGAGGAGATCAACGCGGCCGGCGGCATCAACGGCAAAAAGCTCGTCGTCATCTCCAAGGATGACGGCGGCAAGCCCGCGGATGCGCAGACCGCGGCGAACGAACTGGTGTCGAGCGAGAACGTCGCGATGCTGACGGGCACGTTCCTGTCCAACATCGGCCTCGCCGTTAGCGACTTTGCCAAGCAGAAGAAGGTGTTTTTCCTTGCGGCCGAGCCGTTGACCGACGCCATCACGTGGTCGAAGGGCAATCGGTATACCTTCCGCCTGCGGCCGTCGAACTACATGCAGGCAGCAATGCTGGTGGAAGAAGCCGCAAAACTTCCTGCGAAACGCTGGGCGACGATCGCGCCGAACTATGAGTACGGCCAGTCGGCGGTCGCGGTGTTCAAGAAGCTGATGTCCGAGAAGCGGCCCGATATCCAGTGGGTCGACGAACAGTGGCCGCCGCAGGGCAAGATCGACGCCGGCCCGGTCGTGCAGGCGGTTGCCGCGGCGAACCCGGAGGCGATCCTGAACGTCACCTTCGGTGCTGACCTCGTCAAGCTCGTGCGCGAGGGCAACACCCGCGGCGTGTTCAAGGGCCGCACGGTGGTGAGCTTCCTGACCGGCGAGCCCGAATATCTCGATCCGCTGAAGGACGAAACGCCCGAGGGCTGGATCGTCACCGGCTATCCCTGGTATTCGATCAAGACGCCGGAGCACGATGCGTTCCTGAAGGCCTATCAGGCCAAATACAACGACTATCCGCGGCTCGGCTCAATCGTCGGATACCAGACCATCAAGGCGGCGGCGGCGATCCTCGCCAAGGCCGGCTCCACCGATCCGGAGAAGCTGATCGCGGCGGCGGAAGGCATCTCGATGTCGTCGCCGTTCGGCGAGATCACCTTCCGCAAGATCGATCACCAGTCGACGCTCGGCGCCTTCACCGGCAAGACCGCGCTGAAGGACGGCAAGGGCATCATGGTCGATACCGCCTATCGCAAGGGCTCGGACTATCTGCCCAGCGATGCCGAGATCGAGAAGATGCGGCCCAAGGATTGAGGCCTCGGACTTCTCCCTCGTCCCGCTCTTGCGGTGAGAGAGTTGGGGTGAGGGCGTCTCCAAGCGTTGTGCACGTGGAAAGTCCCCCTCACCCGAATTCAAGCTGCGCTTGAATTCGACCTCTCCCCGCAGGCGGGGCGTGGTGAAGATAAACTCCAACGCGGACCGCCCATGGCTTTCTATGTCGTCCAGTTCCTGACCGGTCTTGCCAGCGCGGCGTCGCTGTTCCTGGTCGCTTCGGGCCTGTCGATCATCTTCGGCGTGACGCGGATCGTGAATTTCGCGCATGGCGCGTTCTACATGCTCGGCGCCTATGTCGCGTTCATGCTGACCGAGCGCTTCTCGGGCGCGTTCGGCTTCTGGGGCGGTATCGTCATTGCTGCGCTTGTCGTCGCCGTGATCGGCGTGCTGGTCGAGATGGTGCTGCTGCGCCGGATCTACCATTCGCCCGAGCTGTTCCAGTTGCTGGCGACCTTCGGCCTCACGCTGATGGTCGAGGACCTTGTGGTGCTGATCTGGGGCCCGGATGACCTGGTCGGGCGCCGCGCGCCGGGCTTCAAGGGTGCGATCGATTTCTTCGGCCAGAATATTCCAAGCTACGATCTGTTCCTGATCGTGCTCGGGCCGGTCGTGCTCGGCGTGCTCTGGTTGTTGTTCCAGCGCACCCGCTGGGGCGTGCTGGTCCGCGCGGCGACGCAGGACCGCGACATGGTCGCGGCGCTCGGCGTCAATCAGAAATGGCTGTTCACCAGCGTGTTCGCGCTCGGCGTCTTCCTCGCCGCCCTCGGCGGGGCGCTGCAGATTCCGCGCGACGCGGTCAACCACGCGATGGACCTGCGGGTCATCGTCGAGGTCTTCGTCGTGGTGGTGATCGGCGGGCTCGGCAGCATCATCGGCGCCTTCGTCGCGGCGGTGCTGGTATCCGAGCTCAACGCCTTCGGCATCCTGATCTTCCCGAAGATCTCCATCATCCTGGTGTTCCTGGTGATGGCGGCGGTGCTGATCGTTCGTCCCTGGGGCCTGTTCGGCAAGCCCGAGGCGCCGGCGCGGCGCACGCCGGGTCTCACCGTCAATCCATGGCGGCCGCTGACCACGAACGAACGGCTTGCCGCGATCGCCGTGCTGGTCGTCGCCGCCGCGCTGCCGTTCGTCGCCGGCAACTACGTGCTCACCGTCGGCTCCGAGATCGCGATCTTCGTGATCTTCGCGATCAGCCTGCACTTCCTGATGTCCGTCGGCGGGCTCGCGTCGTTCGGCCACGCCGCCTATTTCGGCCTCGGCGCCTATGGCGTGGCGTTGCTCGCCAAGATGGCGGGCTTGCCGATGATCGCGTGCCTGCTGCTCGGCCCGCTGCTGGGCCTGATGGGCGCCGCCGTGTTCGGTTTCTTCGCGGTGCAGCTTTCGGGTGTCTATTTCGCGATGCTGACCTTGGCCTTTGCCCAGATCGTCTGGTCGATCGCGTTCCAGTGGGTGTCGGTCACCGGTGGCGACAACGGCATTCTCGGGGTCTGGCCGGAAAAATGGGCGGCGAGCCCGTCGCATTTCTACTGGCTGTCGCTGGGCATCGCGGCGCTCGCGGTCGTCATCCTCCGCATCATCGTGTTGTCGCCGTTCGGCTTCGCGCTGCGCGCGACGCGCGATTCTCCGTTGCGCGGCGAGGCGATCGGCATCAACGGCAAGCGGATCCAGTGGACCGCCTTCGTGATTGCAGGCACGGTCGCGGGCCTCGCCGGTGCGCTGTTCGCCTATCTCAAGGGCAGCGTCTTTCCCGACAATATGGGCATCTCGCTGTCGGTCGACGCGCTGGTCATGGTGCTGCTCGGCGGCGTCGAGACGGTGTCGGGCGCGGTGGTCGGCGCCATCGTCTACAAGGCGCTCAACATCTGGCTGGTCAGCCAGACCGACTGGTCGAAGCTCGTGCTCGGCGGCTTCGTCGTGCTGATCGTCGTTGCCTTTCCAAAAGGGATCGTCGGCACGCTGGAAGCCTTCATGCACCGCCGGCGCAAATCGTCTTCGTCGGCGTCGTCTTTGCTCACCTCCCGCATCGAGACCGCCGAATGAGCATGGTCCCCACATTGCTGTCGGTCGAAGGGCTGACCAAATCCTATGGCGGCGTGCACGCCGTGCGCGGCGTGTCGTTCGAGTTGCGCGCCGGCGAGATCCTGGCGCTGATCGGACCGAACGGTGCCGGAAAGAGCACCTGCTTCGACATGCTCAACGGCCAGAACGTCCCCGACAGCGGCCGCATCCGCGTGCTGGGTGCCGAGACCACCGGCAAGAAGCCGCGCGTGGTCTGGCGCATGGGCGTGGGCCGCACCTTCCAGATCGCGGCAACGTTTCCGACCATGACGGTACGTGAGAACGTGCAGGTCGCGTTGGTCTCGCATGGCGGAGAGCTGTTCAATCTGTGGGCCTCGACCGCGCGTCACGCCCGCGATGAGGCCGGGCGATTGCTCGACCTGGTCGGCATGGGCGCCTATGCGGAGCGACCCTGCGGCGAGCTCGCCTATGGCGACGTCAAGCGGCTGGAGCTTGCGATCGCGCTCGCCAACCAGCCGAAGCTGTTGCTGATGGACGAGCCGACTGCCGGCATGGCGCCGCGCGAGCGCGTCGAGCTGATGCGGCTGACCGCGCGGATCGCGCGCGAGCAGTCGATCGGCGTGCTGTTCACTGAACACGACATGGACGTGGTTTTCGAGCATGCCGACCGCATCCTGGTGCTGAATCGCGGCAGCCTGATCGCCGAAGGCTCGCCCGAGGAGGTTCGCGGCAATGCCCAGGTGCGCGCGATCTATCTCGGCGAAGGCCTGGTCTACGACGCAAGACACCGCGAGGGAGCATCGGCATGAAGCTCACGGTGAAAGACCTCAACAGCTTCTACGGCCCGGCGCATATCCTGTTCGACATCGCGCTCGAGGTCGGCGAGGGCGAGGTGGTTGCGCTGCTCGGGCGCAACGGCGCCGGCAAGTCGACCACGTTCCGCTCCATCGTCGGCCTGGTCGAGAACCGCTCCGGCCGCGTGATGTTCGAGGGCAGGGACGTTTCCGATCTGCCGACCCATGCGATCGTGCGCGGCGGGCTCGGCTACGTGCCGGAGGAGCGGCGCATCTTCACGGATCTGACGGTCGAGGAGAATCTCGAGGTCGGCCGCCAGCCGAAGCGGCCGGGCGCACCGCAATGGGATCGTGAAAAACTGTTCAAGCTGTTTCCCAATCTCGGCGAGATGCGCGGCCGGCCCGGCGGGCGCATGAGCGGCGGCGAGCAGCAGATGCTGACGATCGCGCGCACCCTGATGGGCAATCCGTCGCTGGTGCTGCTCGATGAACCGTCGGAGGGCCTGTCGCCCAAGATCGTCGAGCAGATGGTCGACGCGATCCTGGCGATGAAGCAAGAGGGCGTCAGTATCGTCGTGTCGGAGCAAAACCTGCATTTCGCCCGGCTGATCTCCGATCGCGCCTACATCATCGAGCGTGGCCGGATTTGTTTTGGCGGCACGATGGCCGAGCTTGATGCGCGTCCGGACATCCGCGATTCGCATCTGTCGCTTTAAGGGCGGAGGTTGAGACAATGGCGCGCAGTGCTGCAACGAAGCGAAGCGTGAAGGCCGCGAAGCCGGGCTATGTGCTGGACGAACAGATCGGCTTCATCCTGCGTCAGGTGTCGCAGCGCCACGCCGTGATCTTCGCCCGCGAGATCGGCATCAGCCTGACGCCGACGCAATGGGCCGCGCTGTCGAAGCTGTCGGAGGTCGGTGCGTGCTCGCAGAACCAGCTCGGGCGGCTGACCTCGATGGATGTCGCGACCATCAAGGGCGTGATCGATCGCCTGACCGCGCGTGGCCTCACCGAGACCTCGCCCGATCCCAATGACGGCCGCCGGCTGCTGGTGAGTCTCACGCGCGCCGGCCAGCAGATGGCCGACAAGGCCGCGCCGAATGCCCTCGTCATCTCCAGGGAAACGCTTGCGCCGCTCGACGCCAAGGAGCGCGAGATGCTGATCGCGCTGCTGGGCAGGCTGCGGTGATCTTACCCTCTCCCTCCAGGGGAGGATGAAGGAGCGTGCCGCTTACTTCGCCACGATCTCCGGCACCTTCCCCGCCGGCGGCGTATTCCGGCTGCGCTGGGTGCGGACGATGCCGTCGATGATGGTCATGCCGATGCCCGGGAGATCGCCGAGCTGAACGCTCTCCAGGATGTTCTTGCCCGGCGAATGCTGCGCTTTGTCCATCAGCACGAAGTCCGCAGAGCGGCCGACCTCGATCAGGCCGCAATCGAGCTCGCGCATCCGCGCGGTGTTGCCGGTCGCAAGGCAGAATGCGAGCTCGGCAGGCAGCTCGCCGAGCGAGGACAACAGGGAGACCATGCGCAGGATGCCGAGCGGCTGCACGCCGGATCCGGCCGGCGCATCGGTGCCGAGGATGACGCGATGCAGATCGCCCATCTCGCGCGCGGTGCGCAAGGTGAACAGCGCCGAGCGCTCATTGCCGTTGTGCACCAGCTCGAGCCCGCGCTTGCAGCCCTCACAGATGCAGCGGATCTGGTCGTCGGGCAGCGCGGTGTGGCCGCCATTGATGTGGCCGACCACGTCGGTATCGGCCTCCAGCACCACGTCCTTGTCGATCAGACCGGAGCCGGGAATCGAAGGCCCGCCGGTGTGGATCGTGCTCTGGATGCCGTATTTGCGCGCCCAGCCGACCATTTTCCGCGCCGTCGGTCCGTCCTTCACGCCACCCAGCCCGACCTCGCCGAGCAGCTTGACGCCGGCGGCGGCCATTTCCTTGAAATCGTCCTCCACCATCTCGCATTCGATGACGGGCGCGCCGGCGTGCACCTTCACGCCGCCGGGCCGCAGGGTCCAGAACGCACGCTGCGCGAAGATCGCCATCGCCTTGACGCCGACCACGTCGCGCGGCCGCCCGGGCATGTGCACCTCGCCGGCGGAGATCATGGTGGTGACGCCGCCATGCAGATAGCTGTCGATCCAGTTCATCTGGTTCTGCCGTGGCGTCCAGTCGCCGGCGACGGGATGGACGTGGCTGTCGATCAGGCCGGGCGCAACCGTCGTCCCCATGGCATCGACGATCGTGGTAGCGCCTTCGGTGTCGACATCCTTGAGGCGGCCGATCGCGGTAATCCTGCCGTTCTCGGCGACGATGGTATCGGCGTCCAGGATCGGCCTCTCCAGCGCTCCCGACAGCAAGAGCCCGATGTTGCGGATCACCAGCTTGCTGGGGCCGGTGGCCTGGGGCGCGTCGTGAGCCATGGGTGGTTTCCTTCTGTTTTCTTCCGAAATTGCCCGGGAATTTGAGCCCGGCTTGACTTTCGGATCAAGCCGGATTATTCGTTTGTATACGAATGATCGTATACAAACGATCGGGCCGGTCAACGGGGTTCAAGTCCTCCGCCGCAGCACACATCAAGGGTTGGTGCGATGAGCAATTTCAACCAGGAAAGCGTCCTCAGCGTCCACCACTGGACCGACACGCTGTTCTCCTTCAAGACCACGCGCAATCCGTCGTTCCGCTTCCGCAACGGCGAGTTCACCATGATCGGGCTCAAGGTCGGCGAGAAGCCGCTGCTGCGTGCCTACAGCGTCGCCAGCGCGAACTACGAGGACACCCTCGAGTTCTTCTCGATCAAGGTTCCGGACGGCCCGCTGACCTCGCGGCTCCAGCACCTCAAGCAGGGCGATGAGATCATCGTCAGCCGCAAGGCCACCGGGACGCTCGTCATCGACAACCTCGAGGATGGCCGCAACCTTTACCTGGTCGGCACCGGCACCGGCCTCGCGCCGTTCCTGAGCGTGATCAAGGACCCCGAGACCTACGACCGCTTCGAGAAGGTCGTGCTGCTGCATGGCTGCCGCCACGTCAAGGAGCTCGCCTATGGCGAGATGATCACCGAGCATCTGCCGCAGGACGAGCTGATCGGCGATCTGGTGCGCGACCAGCTGATCTACTACCCGACCGTGACGCGCGACCCATTCCGCAACCGCGGCCGCATCACCGATCTCATCACCTCGGGCAAGCTGTTCGCCGATATCGGCCTGCCGGCGCTCGATACCGCGCATGACCGGGTCATGATCTGCGGCTCGCCGGCGCTGGTCGCCGACACCCGCACGCTGCTGAATGGCCGTGGCTTCGTCGAGGGCAATCACGGTGAGCCCGCGCAGTTCGTAGTCGAGAAGGCGTTCGCCGAGCGTTGATGTCAATTATCCTCGCATTGATTCCCAGCCCCGTCATTGCGAGGAGCGATAGCGACGAAGCAATCCATGCCTCCGCGCATGCCGTGCAATGGATTGCTTCGCTTCGCTCGCAATGACGTAGATGGGCTATGGGCTAATCAAGGCCTGACCGCCGGCGTCTCGATCGGCATGCCGCGCGCCCGTGTCATCAGATAGAGCTCGAGTTCGACCAGCTCGGGCGAACCGTAGTCATAGGCCTGCGCCCGGATGCCGGTGATGCAGGCGCGCAGCCGGCGCTGCAACGATCCCAGCGACTGCCATTCCAGCCGGTACAGCGGATAGCCGGTCGGCTGCGCTTGCGTGATTGCGCTGCCCGCAAGCTTCTTGTCCCAGTTATCGTCATGGCAGCTGGCGCAGGCCAGATTGAGCTGGCCCTGCCGCTGCATAAACAGCGCGTGGCCCTTCTCGACGAAAGGCGCGAGCTCCGGACCGTCGCCGGCTGCGATCGGCATTCCCCGTGATTGTTGCGCGACGAATGCGGTCAGCGACAGCAGCTCGCGGCTTTCGTAGGCAAACGGCGAGGCCTGCTGGTGATTGGCACGGCAGAGGTTGATCCGCCCTTCGAGGTCGATCGGCCGTCCCAGCGTCTTCTCGAAGGCGGGATAATGCGCAGCGACGCCTTTCATGCTGACCCGCGCATCATTGTGGCAGTCGGCGCAGGCCTTGTTTGCTGTGCCAGCCTTGCGCTTCCACAGCGCCTCGCCGTCGAGCACGAAGAGCATGCCGGGATTGGCGGTGTCTTCGTCTTGCATCGCCCTGGTGTCGGCGCTCATGAAGCTATAGCCGGAGCGGTGCTGGTCCAGCGGAATCTCGGTGGCAAGCGTCGCGCCCGCCATTGCCGTCAGAACTGCGATGCAGGCCGCAATCCTCATTCGACCGTGATCGAAGCCTGTGCGGTCTCCGAAAACCCCTTGTCGCCAATCCATTCGAACTCGAACTTGCCGCTCTCGGTCACG
>CALRXG020000024.1:0-27210 GCA_943372075.1 Bordetella parapertussis
CTCGGTCAGCCGCGTCGCGCCGCCGACCAGCACCATCAGCGCGATCAGGGCAGCGACCACCAATAGCCATACCTTGACGGCGCGGAGCTGCGATGTTCTTGCGGAAATACCGGCCATTTCGCCCTGACTTGATTGGATTTTCGCGCCCCTTATAGTCCGCCCCGCCCCCGGCGCAAGCGCCGCCGACAACGCTCTGGATCACGAGTTGCACATATCCGCCATGGCCATACGCACCCGCAAACTGCTCGGAACCATCTTCCTGCTCATCCTGGTGGTGGTGTGGTCGCTGCTTGGCATGACGGTCGCGCAGACGCCGTGGCTCGCCAATTCCGGTCTGTTGCAGGCGATCTTCTACGTCGTCGCGGGGCTCGGCTGGGTGCTACCGGCGATGCCGATCGTGTCCTGGATGTCGCGCCCCGATCGCGCTCAGAGCTGACTGCCGCTGCTCATCGCGACCGGCGCGCGATGTAGAGGCTCGTCGTCATGTTTCTAATCACCCGGCCGCCGAACTCGTCGCAGGCGATGCGGCCGGTTTCGGCCAGCACATGGTCTCGATCCGGGTGCGCCGTGATGTTCGAATACGTCGCATATAACGCCACCGTCTGTTCAGCATCGAGGATCAGCGGCCATCGGCTGACACTGTGATCCGTGATGTCGAAACCACCGGCGCGCCGAAGCGCAGTCAGGCGGGCCACGCTGTCGAGGGCGAAGGGAACGCCGGCCCTACCCCGCGAAGGGCTGATCGGGCCGCGTAGCAATCGCCGGGTTGCCTCGTGAAATGGATCAGGCTGGCTATCGTCGCCGAAAACGTTCCAGACCGCGGCCCACCAGCCGCCCCCGCGAAGCAGGCGCACGATCTTCGCCAGCGCGCGCTCCTCATCGAGCCAGTGAAAGGAGGTTGCGCTGACGCCGAGGTCGAAGGTTCCTTCCACCAACTCTGCGTCCTCGAACGGTGTGACCACGACCTGCAACGGCTTGCCCGCATTGGTCCTGCGCAAGAAATCGGCCAGTCGTGGGTCCGGCTCGACGACCGTCAGAGGATCAGCGCCAAGCTCGAGCAGGCGTCGGGTCGCCTTGCCGGTTCCTGCGCCGATCTCAAACGTCGCAGTCTTTCGCCCAACGCCGCATCGCGCGCTCAGCGTCTCAAACACCCAATCCGGATAATCGGGCCGCGCGGCATCGTAACCTGCGGGATCGGCTCCGAAAGCTTGCCGGCCGAACTGCCTTTCCAGTTCAGGAGATGGCATCATGCGCGCTCCGCGTCGGCCGAACCGGTGCGAACGTAACGCCGGATAGCAGCACCCGCATCATCCGCAGCGACCGCACGCGGCCATCCCATGCGATCCGCGGCAGTGCATGGAGGTTGGTGCGGCCCTGCGCCTCGACCACGCCGGAGATCGTCGACACCGCGCTGGTAAAGCCGGCCTCCACGGCCATCACGACATGTGCGCGACCGAATGCGTCGCGGTCCCCGAAGGGATACGCGAAATGCCTTATCTCGCCTCGAAGCGCGCTTTCCGCCACCGCCTTTCCCATCATCATTTCACGTTGCGCGTCGGCGTCCCTGAGATTGGACAGCACCGAGAAGTTCACGGTGGCGCTACCGAACGTCACGTTCGGATCCGCCGCGAGCCGCGTCAGATCTTGCCAGTCGAGCGACGCGCCGCGCGACAATTGCGCCGAATCGGCCGCATAGCGTGTGCCGAGATCGTTCACGGCGTAGGACAGCTCCGACGGCGGCAGCTTGCGCAGCCAGCCGGACAGGAAATCGAACAGTTCGTATTTGTCCGACAGGCTGGATATGGCGAAGTGCCGCTCGCGACCGTCGATCATCATGCTGATGCGGTTCTCGCGCGCGATGATGTCTTCGAGCATCAGCCACCACGCCATACCGACGCCATCGGGAAAGGCCGTCGGCAGATAGAGGGTGAAGGGGACGCCATGCCGTGCGAGCACCGGATAGGCATGCGTGACGATATCCTTGCTGGCGCCGTCGAAGGTCAGGCAGACGAAGCGCCGACGCTCCGGCAGGGTCACCGCGCGGCGGCAAGCCTCGTCGATCCCGACGATGTCGTATCGCCAGCGCTTCAGGGCGCGGATCGTGCGATCCAGGAATGCCGGTGTGATCTCCTGCGACTTCAGCGGTTGAAACCGCGTCCGCTGTGCCGGACGCACGCGCGCGAAACGCAGGATCGCTCCGGCGCTCCCGGCCTCGCGTTCCCGTCGCCTGAAGGCGCCGCTGAAATACGCGAGTTCCGCCTTGGCCCGTCGCCAAATCCCGTAGTCCGGCACCTAGATCCCACCCTCGTGCGGCGGTTCCCACGCGCCGCCAAGCATCCCGCCAGGCCATTGTTATTACTCTTTGTTGACATTTCCCTGCGAAGGTCGGCCGCAGCCGAGAACTGTAAATTAATACCTTAAGTCATTTGGGTTCCGAGATGATCATGGCGTCGGCAGTAGAGGGCCAAACGGCCGGGACGCGAACCTGGCCGAACGCAGTCCGCGTTGCCGGCGTCGACATCTTTCATGATCTCGCGGCCGCCGAGGCGACTTGGCGGGGTTTCGAGACAGCGCAACACAGCTTCACCCCCTATCAGCGCTTCGACTTCCTCGCCAACTGGCAGCGTCAGGTCGGCGAGCGCGAGGGCGTGCGGCCGTTCATCGTCGTGGCCCATGACAGCGAACGCCGGCCGCTGCTGCTGTTGCCACTCGCCGTCGAATCCCGTCTCGGCGCCAATTGCGCGAGCTTCATGGGCGGCAAGCATGCGACCTTCAACATGGCGCTGTGCGACAAGGATTTCGCCGCCAACGCGACCGAAGCCGACATCGCGGCCCTGAGCCGCTCGATCGCCGAGCGCTCACGCGTCGACGCACTGGTGCTGTGTCAGCAGCCGCTGCGCTGGCAGGACCTGCCCAATCCGCTCGCCCTGCTGCCGCACCAGCCTTCGGTCAACGACTGTCCGCTGCTGGTGATCGAGCCCGGCGCGGCGCCCGCGGCGTTGATCAGCAATTCATTCCGCCGCCGCCTCAAGGGCAAGGAGCGCAAGCTGCAGCCGCTGCCCGGCTATCGCTATCACGTCGCAAGCGACAGTGCCGACGTCTGCCGCCTGCTCGACTGGTTCTTCCGCGTCAAGCCGCAGCGCATGGCCGAGCAGAAGCTACCCGACGTGTTCGCAGAGCCGGGCATCGAGCAGTTCATCCGCAGCGCCTGCCTCGCGCCGCGCGCCGACGGCAAGGGCTATGCGATCGACATCCACGCGCTGGAGTGCGACGAGGAAGTGATCGCGATCTTCGCAGGCGTCTCCGACGGTCATCGCTTCTCGATGATGTTCAACACCTACACGATGTCGGCCAATTCCAAATACAGCCCCGGCCTGATCCTGATGCGCGACATCATCGATCATCATGCCGGCCAGGACTACCGCGCCTTCGATCTCGGCATCGGCTCGGACGAGTACAAGCGGCTGTTCTGCAAGGACGACGAGGTGATCGTCGACAGCTTCATTCCGCTCAGCCTGCGCGGCAAGCCGGCGGCCGGTGTACTGTCGGCCATCAATCGCGCCAAGCGCGCCGTGAAGCATAATCCCGCGCTGCTCGAGATTGCCCAGAACCTGCGGGCCATGTTCCGCTGAGACAGGCTGCGCGCGACGCTACGCCGTTTCGCTTTCGGCAGCTGGCCGGCTGCTCGTCACGCCGAGCCGCATCATCGCATCGAACACCAGCTTCGCGGCTGGCGACAATGCGCGCTTGCGCAACTTGATCAGCCCGTAACTTTCGAGCATCAGCTGATCGCGGATGCGGAGCATCTTGAAGCGCTGCGGATCGAGCAGGTCGACAATCAGCAACGGCACCGGCACGATCGCATCGATCCCCGCCGCAATCCCGATCGAGGCGGAGAAGGACTCGGTGTTGATCATGCGCTGCGGCGGCGCGATGCCCCGGCTGTAGAACAGCCGCTCGAGCGCCTGGCGCATGAAGGATTCCCGCGGCTGCGAGATCCATTGCAGGTCGACCGTGTCCTCCAGATTGACACTCTCGAGATTCGCCAACGGATGCTCGGCGCGAACCAGCAGGGCGGCCTGCTCGGCGCCAATCTCGTGATAGTCGAACTGCGCGGGATCGACGCCGACCGGAATTCGCGCGACGACGAAATCGAGTTCGAGCGCTAGAAGGCGCGTGATCAACGGCGGGCTGGTGCTGACATCGAGTGAAATGTTCACCCGGTGCAGCTTCTCGCCGAGATACTGCATGACGTCGACGACAAGATCGATGCTGGGCTTCGCGACCGTTCCGACCGACACTGTACCGAGTTCGCCGGACCGGTAACCGGCGAACTCATTGGTGACCCGGTCAAGGTCGGCGAGCACGCTCCGGCCGCCACGGATCAGGATCGTGCCATAGGCCGTCGGCTCGACGCCCCGCGCGGTCCGTTCGAACAGCGGAACCCGCGCCACGGCTTCGATTTCGGCCAGCATCTTCGATGCCGCCGATTGGGTGATGTTGAGACGCTCGGCGGCCAGTTGCAGTTTGCGCTCGCTGTCGAGAGCCACCAGCAGGCGCAACTGGCGCAATTTCAGATTATTGATCACGGCCGGCCATCATCTGGGTTCCCGCGCTCATACCGCGCTGCATCATGACAGTTTCGCCGTGGCTCCATTCCCAAATGCCATTAGTCACGCGGCCGTTCATTACACAACAATGAGCGCAAGACTTGCAAGCAGGCTTGCAAGGGCAAGCGACGGACCGTTGCGGGTGTACCAGATGCCACCCCGGATGGCGCGATAACCGTCAGCACAATCGAAAACCAGGAAGGATGGGAACGATGAGCGACGATGTCGAGAAGCGCGCGATCGGAAAGATGATGCGGCGGCTGATTCCATTCCTCATCCTGTGTTACTTCGTTGCCTATCTCGATCGCGTCAATGTCGGCTTCGCCAAGCTGCACATGAACACGGCGCTCGGCCTCAGCGAGGCCGCCTATGGGCTCGGCGCCGGGCTGTTCTTCGTCGGCTACTTCTTCTTCGAAGTGCCGTCCAACGTCCTGCTGGAACGGTTCGGTGCGCGGCGCTGGATCGCCCGCATCATGATCAGCTGGGGGATCGTCTCGGCCGCGTTCGCCTTCATCCCGCAGATGTCGGCGGCAACCGGCTTCTCGAGCGAATGGATCTTCTACTTCCTGCGCCTGCTGCTCGGGGCCTGCGAGGCCGGCTTCTTTCCCGGCATCATCTTCTATCTGACGCTCTGGTTCCCGACGATCTACCGGGCACGTGTCATCAGCCTGTTCATGCTCGCAATCCCGATCTCCAGCATCATCGGGGCGCCGATCTCGGGCCTGCTGCTCAATCTGTCCGGTGCCGGCCTGAACGGATGGCAGTGGCTGTTCATCTGCGAGGCGCTGCCGTCGGCGCTGGTTGGATTCGCGGTCCTGGTCTTCCTGCCGGACTTCCCGCGCCAGGCGACCTGGCTCGAGCCCGACGAGATCAAGTGGGTTCAGAACACCCTCGAGTTCGAGCGGGAGCGAAAGGAATCCGTTGAGCACATCTCGGTGCTGCAGTCGCTGACCGACTCGCGGGTGCTCGCCTGCGCGCTGGTGTATTTCTGCCTGAACGCGGCAAGCTATGGCGTCGCCTTCTTCCTGCCGACCATCATCAAGGCGTTCGGCGTCACCGACACCCAGACCGGCCTGATCGCGGCCCTGCCCTTCGTATTCGGCGCGATCGGCATGGTGCTGCTCGGCCGCCATTCTGACAAGACCGGCGAACGCCGCTACCATGTTGCAGGCGCGCTGGTGCTCGCCGCCGTCGGCATCGGCCTTGCCGGCCTGGTGTCGAGCCCGGTGCTGATCGTCGCGTTGCTCTGCATCGCCCAGATCGGCGTCTCGGCGGTGCCGCCGATGTTCTGGCCGATGCCGGCCAGCATCCTGACCGGTGCTTCGGCCGCGGCCGGCATCGCCGCGATCAACTCGCTCGGTAATCTCTCCGGCTTCGCCGGCCCGTTCGCGATGGGCTACCTGAAGGACCTGACCGGTGGTTTCACCGCAGGGCTGCTGCTGCTCGCCGTCGTCGGACTGATCGGCGCGCTCGTGACGATCAGGCTGCGGATCGATCCGGTGCTCGAGCGATCGATGCGCCAGCCGATGCTGGCGCACTGAGGCATGATCCGGAAAAGCGCGAAGCGGCTTTCCGAAGCGATCATGCTTCGGAGAGCAGCTCAGGCCGCCACCACCCGCGGGCCCGGCGCGGCCGTTTCCGACGGTGCGCAGGGCTTGCTCAGCATCGTCACCTCGGAGAAGCCGACGGCCCTGAGCTGATCGACCATCTGATGGCGCGCGTCCTGCGCCATGGCGGTGTCCGGCACGACGACGGCCTGTGCCTTCGTGGTCAGCAGTTCGGCCGGCAGGTCAACCGCCGAGCCGGCGTCGAGCAGCACGTGGTCGTAGACCCGCAGCAGCGCGTCGATCGCAAGCACCAGCCGCGGCGATTGCAGGTGGGAGCGATCGAAACCCGGGCGCCCGGCGCTGACGATCTGAACCCGTGACTGCCGGTCCTTGGTGATGATCTGCGCGAACGTCGCCTCGCCCTGCATCAATTCCGCAAGGCCCGGCGCTGCCGGATCGACCGTGGCCGAGGTCAGCACTGGCGAGGACGCGACCAGATCGACCACCACGACCTTGGCCTGCCGCGCCATCAGACGCGCCAGCGTCAGCGTAGTCAGCGTGACGCTCTCGGCCGCAGCCGGGCCGAGCACCGTGACCTTGTGGGCGGCGGGGCCTGCTGCGACGAGGCGCTCGGCGAGTGCATCGATCTCATCGACGGTCCGGACCGTCGCGGGCTCCGGCTCATTCATGACTGGCTCAGGTGCGAACACCGGCTCCAGCGGCAACTCAGGCTCCGGCGGCAGAGTCGACGTGACCGGTGATGCGAACTCGGGTTCAGGCGGCAGTGTCGGCGCCAGCGCCGGCGCCTCGACGGTGGCCGCCTCCATGACCGGCTCGCGGCGCCTGATCACGGCAGCCGCCGGCGAGAAGGCACGGCCCACCGCGCCGGGCGCCGAGATGCGCAACAGTTCGCCGGTGATGATGATGCCGGCCGACAGCAACAATGTCGCGAGCGTCGCGATCAGCACGATCGGCAGCTTCTTCGGATAGGCCGGCGTGTTCGATACCGTGGCGCGCGAGATGATGCGGCCGTCGGTCGGCGCGGCCTCGATATTTTCGCGCGCAGTCGCTTCACGGTACTTCGCCAGATAGGCTTCGAGCAGGTCACGCTGCGCCTTGGCCTCTCGCTCCAGCCCGCGCAGCTGCACGTCCTGGCTGTTGCTCGACGAGGCCTGCTTCTTCGACTGGTCGAGGCTCGCCTGCAGCGCCTGGACGCGGCCATCGGCGACCCGGGCATCATTGTCGAGCGACCGCGAGATCTTGCCGGCCTCCTCGCGCAATTGCCGGTCAAGATCGCCGATCTGCGCCTTCAATTCCTTGATGCGCGGGTGATTGTCGAGCAGCGTCGAAGACTGCTCGGCGAGCTGTCCGCGCAGCGTGCCGCGCTGCTCGGCGAGACGGCGGATCAGCTCGGAGCTGAGCACCTCCGAAGCTTCGATCGGCCTGCCGCTCTGAAGCATCTCACGGATCAACCGCGCCTTGGTCTCGGCGTCGGCCTTCAGCGCACGGGCATTGTTGAGCTGGGTGTTCAACTCTCCCATCTGCTGGTTCGACAGCGGAATGTTGTTGGTGCCGACGAACAGGCTCGACTTCGAGCGGAATTCCTCAACCCGCGAATCGGCGTCCGCGACCTTTGTACGCAGCTTGTCAATCTCGCCGAGCAGCCAGGTGCTGGCGGACTTGGCCTGATCCTGCCGCGCGGCCTGCTGCAAAACCAGATAGCCGTCGGCGATCGAGTTGGCGACGCGCGCGGCGAGCTCGGGATCTTGCGACTGGAATTCCACCACGATGACGCGCGACTTGTCGACGGCATAGGCCTGGAAGCGCTCGTAATAGGCATCGAGCACGCGCTCTTCCGGCGTCAGGCTGAACGGGTCGCGGCCGATGCCGAACAGCGCCAGCAGCGATTTCAGCGGCGAGAAGCCGCGCAGCACCGGATCGAACTCCGGACGCTCGGCGAGCTTGTTCTTCTTGATGATGTCGCGCGCGAGATCGCGGGACATCACCAGCTGCACCTGGCTCGTGACGGCCTCGGCATCGAGCGAGGTACGCTCGAGGTCGCGCTCGCCGTTCGGACGCAGGAAGGCGTTCTCGCGATTGTCGATCAGGATGCGCGCTTCGGACTTGTAGCGCGGCGTCACGACATTGACGGCGGCGAGCGACAACGCGAACACGAGCACGGTCGGCACGATGATCCAGCCGCGCCTGCGCGCCAGCGCGCCGCCGAGCACGTGCAGGTCGAGATCGGCCGCCTCGGATGGGCGCGCCGGCGGGTCAGGCATCGATATCGGCAATGCCGGCTGCACAACAGCCGCGTCGGCTGCGGGCGCGGACTTCGGCAGCGCCCGTTGCACGACGGCCTTTTCCTTGCCTCGACGCCAGAATTCAAAACGCATAACGAACTCCCGCGGACGCCGCGATTCCACCTCAATGCAGGCGATTACAGTCCATTAAGGTTGCTGCCGGGTTAATCGGCCCGGTTGGCGGATGGCGCCGCAACCACTGACCTCTCATCCTTTATTAACCATGAGTGCCGTTAATCGGAGCCGATATTGTCTCGGGATTCCTGACATGCGCGACCTGCGCGCTCCCCTTGTTTGTCTGATTGCTGCGCTCGCGCTGTCGGGCTGCATGGGCCGGACCTCGCCGATGGCCGGCGACCCGGGCCTCGACTCGTTTGGCCAGCCCTTTGCCACGCCGGTGGCCTATGCCGAGCCGGCACCGCGCGAGGCCTACAATCTCGGCCCCGGCGACAAGCTCCGCGTCGTGGTCTATGGCCAGGAAGGCCTGACCAACTCCTATGCGATCGATGCCGCCGGCACGATCACCATGCCGCTGATCGGTTCGGTGCCGGCACGCGGCCGCACCCCGGCCGGGCTCGCCGCCGAAATTTCAGCGCGCCTACGAAAAGGCTTCATCCGCGAGCCTTCGGTTGCCGTCGAGATCGAGTCGTACCGTCCCTTCTTCATCCTTGGTGAAGTGCAGGCTCCGGGCCAATATCCCTACGTGCCCAACATGACGGTCGAAAGCGCCGTGGCGATCGCCGGCGGCTTCTCGCCGCGCGCCAGGCGCGATGCCGTCATAGTCACCCACACCGACGCCTCGGGCGCTGGCCGCTTTGTCGCGCCGCTCGGCACGCCGATCGGGCCCGGTGACACCGTATTCGTCGGCGAGCGCTGGTTCTGATCGATGGCGCAGGATCAAAATCAGGACCAGCCGCTGCGCATCCTGCATGTCGTCCGCGCCCCGGTCGGCGGCATCATTCGTCACATTCTCGATGTCGCCAACGGCCAGATCGAACGCGGACATCATGTCGGCATCGTCGCCGACAGCCTGACCGGCGGTGCGCGCGCCGATGCGGTGCTTGCCGAGATCGAGCCGCGTCTGAAGCTCGGCGTCCGCCGTGTGGCGATCCGCCGCGAGCCGCGCTTCGCCGACTTCGCGGTCTGGGCGCATATCGCCGGCCTGATCCGGCAACTGAAACCCGACGTCGTGCACGGCCATGGCGCCAAGGCCGGCGCCTATGTCCGGCTGCGCCGGCGGTCGAACAAGGTGATCCGGGTCTATACGCCGCATGGCGGCTCGCTGCACTATCCGCTCGACACTCTGAAGGGCCGCTTCTACAGCCAGCTCGAGCGTACGCTGATGAACAGCACCGACCTGTTCCTGTTCGAGAGCGCGTTCGCGCGCGACACCTATCAGCGCACCGTGGGCAAGCCTGCCGGCCTCGTGCGCTGCGTCTTCAACGGCGTCACCTCCGAGGAATTCGAGCCGATCGCCAGGGCGGACGATGCCACCGACGTGGTCTATGTCGGCGAGTTCCGGCGCATCAAGGGCGCCGACCTCCTGATCGATGCGGTTGCGAGGCTGCGCGCCGACGGCAAGCCGGTGACGCTGACGCTCGGCGGCGACGGCGAGGAGTTCGAGCGGCTCAAGGAGCAGGTGAAGCGGCTGTCGCTCGGCAACGCCGTGCGCTTCATCGGCCACGTCAAAGCGCGCTACGGCTTCTCCAAGGGTAGCCTGCTGGTCGTTCCCTCGCGCGGCGATTCGATGCCTTACGTGGTGATCGAGGCCGCAGCCGCCGGTGTTCCGATGATCGCCGCCAATGTCGGCGGCATCCCGGAAATCTTCGACACCCACACTGACGCCCTGTTCGCGCCGAGCAATGTCGCAGCCATGGCCGACGCGATCAAGGCAGCGCTCGACAACCCCGTCGCGACCGCGGCGCGCGCAGCGAGATTGCGCGAACGGATATCCGAACATTTCTCGCAGAGCGCGATGGTCGAGGGCGTATTGGCGGGCTATCGCGACGCGTTTGCCAAACGTTAACCATTCCTTGCTCTCGTAACCGTTTCTTCCGATTTGTCCCCTTAAGTCACGTCCAGGGGAATTTCACTGCTGCGCGCGGATGCCCATCTGCATGCGCAGGAATGGACGTGGAAACGTGGAACCGTTTAACGCACGCTCGATGTTGGATGCCGCGGCGTCTGCAACGGCCGCTCGGCCGCAGGTCGAACGGCGCCGGCGCCTGTCGCCCGCCGCGCTCGCCGTCACCAACCAGAAGGTTCGGAGCGCCTATTCGCCGGTCGTGATCGCCGGCGTGGTCCGTCTCGCCGATTTCGTGCTGCTCAGCCTCGTCGGCGTCGGACTTTACCTCGCCTATGTCCACCCGCTCACCGGCATCCACTGGGGATACATCGTCTCGATCCTCGGCATGTCGGCGGCGGCCGTGGTCTGCTTCCAGGCGGCCGACATCTACGAGGTGCAGGTCTTCCGCGGCCAGCTCCGCCAGATGACGCGGATGATCTCGTCCTGGACATTCGTGTTCCTGCTGTTCATCGGCGTTTCCTTCCTGGCCAAGCTCGGCGGCGAGGTATCGCGCGTGTGGCTGTCGTCGTTCTTCTGCGTCGGTCTCGCCGTCCTGATCGTCGAGCGGCTGGTGCTGCGATCAATGGTGCGCGCCTGGGCGCATGACGGCCGGCTCGACCGCCGCACCATCATCGTCGGCGCCGACCAGAACGGCGAGCAGCTCATCGCCGCACTGAATGCGGAGGATGATTCCGACATCCACGTGCTCGGCGTGTTCGACGACCGCAATGACAGCCGCGCCATGGACACCTGCGCCGGCTCGCCGAAGCTCGGCAAGGTCGACGACATCATCGAGTTTGCCCGCCGCACCCGCATCGACCTCGTGCTGTTCGCGCTGCCGATCTCGGCGGAGACCCGCATACTGGAAATGCTGAAGAAGCTCTGGGTGCTGCCGGTCGACATCCGGTTGTCGGCGCATACCAACAAGCTGCGTTTCCGTCCCCGCTCCTACTCCTATATCGGCAGCGTCCCGACCCTCGACGTCTTCGAGGCGCCGATCACCGACTGGGACCTGGTGCTGAAATGGCTGTTCGACCGCGTGGTCGGCGGCCTGGCGCTGATCGCCGCGCTGCCGGTGATGGGACTGGTGGCGCTCGCGGTGAAAATCGACAGCCCGGGCCCGGTGCTGTTTCGGCAGAAGCGTTTCGGCTTCAACAACGAGCGGATCGACGTCTACAAGTTCCGCTCGCTGTATCACCATCAGGCCGATCCCACCGCCGCCAAGGTCGTGACCAAGAACGATCCGCGCGTCACGCGCGTCGGCCGCTTCATCCGCAAGACCTCGCTCGACGAGTTGCCGCAGTTGCTCAATGTCGTGCTGAAGGGCAACCTCTCCCTCGTCGGTCCTCGTCCGCACGCCGTGCAGAGCAAGCTGCAGAATCAGCTGTTCGACGAGGCCGTCGACGGTTACTTCGCGCGCCACCGCGTCAAGCCCGGCATCACCGGCTGGGCGCAGATCAACGGCTGGCGCGGCGAGGTCGACACCGACGAGAAGATCCAGAAGCGCGTCGAATACGATCTCTACTACATCGAGAATTGGTCGGTGCTGTTCGACTTCTACATTCTGCTCAAGACGCCGTTCTCGCTGCTGACCAAGAACGAGAACGCGTACTGAGGTCGAGACTGACTGCCGTCATTGCGAGCGCAGCGAAGCAATCGATGTCGCAGCTCGAAAACAGGTGGATTGCTTCGTCGCTTCGCTCCTCTCAATGACGGAGCGACGGAGCCAGTGTTTGTACCGCGTTGCGTGAGTATCCGATGGCCTATGCGGCGACAGCCGGAACGTCCCATTTGCCGACCACGGCGCCGTCAGGCGTGCTGGCGTTGCAGCGGGCGCTGGTGTGGCTGGCCGGCGCGTCGATGGCTATCGTCTTCATCGAGCCGAGCCCGTACGAGCTGGTCACGCTGACCGCCTGCGTGCTGTTCTTCGCCACCGGCCTGCGCATGCAGCTGGTGTTCATGCCGTTGCTGTTCACGCTGATCGTGCTCAATGTCGGTTACAGCATCGGCGCGGTACCGTTCCTCGACAAGCCGGAAGTGGTGAACTGGGTTCTCACCTCCTGGTACATGGCTGTCACCGTCATCCTGTTCGCGATGGTGATGTCGGAAGACACCGAAGCACGCCTGGACATGCTGCGCCGCGGCCTGATCGTCGGCGCGATGATCGCCTCGCTCGCGGGCATCGCCGGCTATTTCCATCTGGTGCCGGGCGGCTACGATCTGCTGACGCTATATGATCGCGCCCGCGGCACTTTCAAGGATCCGAACGTGCTCGGCGCATTCCTGATCCTGCCGGCGCTGTTCACGCTGCAAAGCGTCGTCTCCGACCCGTTCGGCAAGGCGTTCCGCAACGCCATCGCCTTCGGCATCATCTCGCTGGCGATCCTGCTGTCGTTCTCCCGCGCCGCCTGGGGCGGCCTCTTGATCACCGCGGCCTTCATGCTGGCGCTGATGGTATTCACCAGCCGCTCGCAGGCGCAGCGTTCGCGCATCGTCGTGATGACGCTGATCGCCGCGATCCTGGCGGTCGCGCTGATCGCGGTGCTGCTGTCGATCGGCTCGGTCGCCGACATGTTCAAGCAGCGCGCGAGCTTCGACCAGAGCTACGACGAAGGCCGCTTCGGCCGGTTCGGCCGCCACATCCTCGGCGCCCAGATGGCGCTGGAATTGCCGTTCGGCATCGGGCCGCTGCAATTCCACACCTACTTCCCCGAAGACACCCACAACTCCTACCTCAACGCCTTCATGTCGGGCGGCTGGATTTCGGGGGTTTGCTATCCGGCGCTGGTGTTCGTCACCGCGATCATCGGGTTCCGTTACGTCTACACGCGGGTGCCGTGGCAGCGCGGTTATCTCGCGGTGTTCTCGGCATTCCTTGGCTTCGTCGGCGAGAGCTTCATCATCGACACCGACCATTGGCGGCACTTCTGGATGATGCTGGGCACGATGTGGGGCATGTATGCGGCGGCCGAGCGCTATCGCGCGACGTCGGTCGAAATCACCGACGAGACTTCGGCGGCTTCTTGAGGTCGGCGCGCTGCTCGGGCGGCATCTCGATCACCGCCTTCAATGCCTCGGTCGCTTCCAGGACGCCTTTGTAGCCGTCGTTGGCGAAGCGCAGCAGCAGACGCAGTTCGTCGTCGGTGTATCTGCTCCATAGCTTGAGCATCGCCTCCTGCATCGGCACGTAGAACTTGCCGATCTCCGCCGCCGTTTCTTCGACCACCGAGATGAAGACCTTGCGGCGGTCGCTCTCGTCCCGCTCACGGCGCACGTAACCCGCCTTCTCCAGACGGTCGACAACACCCGTGATGGCGCCCGTGGTCAGTCCGGTTACCTCGGCCAGACGGCCCGCGGTGACGCGCCCCTCCAGGTTCAGGATGTCCATGCACTCCATGTCGGAATTGGAGATTCCCGCCATGTTCGCAACGGCTTGGCCGTACATCACGCCCTGCGCGGATGACCGGCGCATCGCCTCCTCGAGTTCCTGCATCAGCGCGTCGCGCGATTTCGCAGTTGACAAAGCAGCACCTATATCTTACTCGCCATATATCTTATATACTAAGATAATTAGCAAATGACCTTTCCTACCCCACACGGCTGCATGGAGCAAGGCATGACCTCTCGTCCCCGTAAAGCTCTGATCATCGGTGCCGGCATCGCCGGTCCGGTGACCGCTATGTTCCTGACCCGCGCCGGCATCGAGGCCGAGCTCTATGAAGGCTGGCCTTACTCCACCGGGATCGGCGGCGGATTGCAGATCGCGCCGAACGGCATGCATGTGCTGGCCGAGCTCGGCCTCGCCGACGACCTGATCCGCAACGGCTCGATCGCCGAGTCGTTCGATTTCTATTCGCAGAGCGGCAAGAAGCTCGGCTCGCTGAACCAGAATATGCAGCAGCGCTTCGGCCAGCCCGCCGTGAACATGTGCCGCGCGACCCTGAACGAGACGCTGATCGACAAGGCCTGGGCCTCCAACGTCGCGGTGTTCTTCGAGAAACGGCTGGTCAAGATCGAGGACCGCGGTGACCAGCCGGTCATCGCCTACTTCGCCGACGGCACCACCGCCGAGGGCGACTTCGTGATCGGTGCCGACGGCGTGCACTCCGTGGCGCGGCGGCATGTGATCCCCGACGGTCCGACGCCATTCGACACCGGGCTACTCGGCTTCGGCGGCTTCGTGCCGCGCAAGGTGATCGAGCACCTGCCGGTCGGCCAGAAGGTGGAGACGACGTTCGGACAAAGCGGCTTCTTCGGCTACGGGTTGTGCAGTCCCGATCCGGACGCAGGCGCGATGTGGTGGAGCACGCAGCCGTCGCGCGGCATGACGGCGGCAGCCTACCGGTTGCAGAGCCAGGACGCGATCAAGCAGCATCTGCGCGACTTTCACGCCGGCTGGCACGCGCCGATCCCCGCGATCATCGAGGCCGCCGAGAACATCGGGGTGACCGACACGCTCGACGTCGCGACGCTGCCGACCTGGTCGCGCAAGCGCACGCTGCTGATCGGCGATGCCGCGCACGCCACCAGCCCGCATGCCGGCCAGGGCGCGTCACTGGCGCTGGAAGACGCGCTGCGGCTCGGCATCCTGATGCGTGACGGCCAGGAGCTCGGCCTGACGTTCCAGGCCTTCGAGCACGAGCGGCGTCCGCGCGCCGAGAAGATCGTGGCGATCGCCCGCCGCAACGGCAACAACAAGCGCGAATTCAGCCCGACCGGTGCCTGGCTGCGCGATCATATGCTGAAGCTGCTGCTGCCGGTGTCGTCCAAGGGCATGGACTTCATGTACGCGTATGATCCGCGCGCCGCGGCTTAGCGTTCGCTGTCATGGCACGCGAACGTCATTGTCATGCCCCGCGAAGGCGAGGCATCCAGTATTCCGGAGGCGTTTGCGCTCTGAGAAGCCGCGGAGTACCGGATAGCCCGGTCGAGCCGGTCGATAACATAGAAGGATGAGGCGTTACTTCTCGATCTCGAACGTCAAGCCGGCGTGGTCGACCAGGCGCTTGATCAGATTGCCCTGCATCGCGGCTCCCGGCGTCCAGAAGCCGGGCGCGACGTCGGGCGTGTCGCGCAACAGGCAGATCGCGCATTCCGAAATCATCTTCGAGGTCGAGCCGTAGCCGGGATCGCGATCGCCCTTGATGCCGGCGCGGACCATGCGGCCGTCGGGCGCGACCGCGAGATAGAGCAGGTCGTAGCGGCCGTTCTCGCGCTCTTCCTTGGACGGCCCTTCGCCGGGCTTCGGCGCGCTCGGACCGGTCTTCTCCGAATTGAGCGCCATCACCTTCTTTGCGTTGGCCTCGCCCTTCTCGCCCGGACCGGTCAGGACCATCTCGTCGTAGACGAAGTCGCGTCCGTAGGGGAAACCCATCAGCATGTTGGAGCGATGGACGTTGCGGGTGTTGATCAGTGCCATCATGAACGGCGCGGTCCATGAGTGCAGATCCTCTTCATAGGCCGGTTTGCTGCCGCGCGGCTGCTTCGGGCCCTCGAAGCCCGGCGTCAGTGCGAACGGATTGTTGAGGATCGCGACCAGGCTGAGGTCCTTGGCGACCGCGTCGAACGTTGCCTTCGCACTCGCGGCGGTGCCGCCGGACAGCGTGCCGCGCATGTCGCGCACCCGTCCCTTGACGCGCGCGGCCGGCGCACCGAACACGCGCTTGGCCTCTTCCTGCACGAAGAACGTGCCGAGCTCGAACGGCACCGAGTCGAAGCCGCAGGAAAACACGATCCGCGCGCCGCTGGCCTTGGCCGCGGCCTCGTGCTTGTCGATCATCTGCCGCATCCAGACCGGCTCGCCGCAGAGATCGAAATAGTCGGTGCCGCTTTCGACGGAGGCCGCGATCAGCTCGTTGCCATAGAGCTGATACGGACCGACCGTCGAAATGACCGACTTGGTCTGCGCCAGCATCGCCTTCAGCGACGATGCGTCGCTGGCATCGGCGACGATCAGGGGCGTGTCGGCGGGCGCGCCGATCGCATCACGCACCGCGGCAAGCTTGTCCTTGCTGCGCCCCGCCATTGCCCATTTCAGGCCGCCGTCGCGATAGTTCGCCGCGAGATATTCAGCGACCAGCTGACCGGTAAAGCCAGTCGCACCATAGACGACGATGTCGAGTTTCGACGAGGACATGGATCAGGTTCCCATACAACGAAATTGCCCCGTTTTGTCATTGCGAGCGAAGCGAAGCAATCCATTTCACCGCGTGTGCGGAGAGATGGATTGCTTCGTCGCTATGGCTTCTCGCAATGACGCCAGCCGCTATTTCTTGTAGGATACCCCCATGCCGGCGCGCACATCGGCCTGGATGCCGTAGGGCGCGATCGGGTAGCGCAGGCCGTTCTTGGCGAGCTGCTTCATGCCCGCGATCGCCTTCACCAGATAGGCCGGCGGCAGCGCCAACAGCATCTCCTCGTCGGGCACGCCGCCATAGCGGCGCTCGGCGAAGCACGGCAGCGACAGGCTCGGCTCGCCGGTCTTCAGCGCCCTCCCCCAGGAATCCGCACAGGCGGTCTCGCCGACCACGCCCCATTCGAACTTCTTGTATCCGGTATACTGAAGCCCATTGATCAGGATGATCATCTGGCCCGGCGTTGCGTAGACGAGGCAGATGTCGGGTGGATCGAGACGGCCGCTGGTCAGCGGGCTCACCGCCATCGCCTGGTACCGGCCATAGGGCACCACGTCGAGCGCCTCCTGCCGCTTGCGCGCATCTTCGGCGGTGCCGTGCCAGACCCCGACATAGTTCTCGCCGGCGAGCCACTTCTCGTCCTGCGGCGCGAGCCCGATCACCGCGCGGCACTGCGCGCCGACGAGGTCGTCGCCGGTGATGCCGACGGTCCAGCCGAGCCGTGAGGCCATGCTGACGATCTGGTCGGTGGTGTGAACCGCCGATGGGCGACGGATCTTCGGGATCGCCTCCATCTCCTCGACGCGCGCGAACATCTTGATGCCGATGACCGTGGTCTTCAGCCGCAGCAGATTGTTCAGGTCGGCGACGATCGCGGCGAGATCGAACTGTTCCGGCGGTGTCTGCTGCTGCATGCGTAAGCTCCCGTGATCGGCGACTTGGCGCCGCCTGTTGAGTGGATGTTAGCCGGATTAGCGGGCGGACGCGACAAGTGCCTCGCGCCTACCGTGCCACCGGTCCCGGCAGCAGATCATCGGTTTTACCCGCCAGATGATAGGCTACCAGTCCGATCCATTCCCGCGCGCCGAGATCAGTCCGCGACAGGCCCTCGATCGCAAGCGTCGCGAAACTGAAGACGTTGCCGACACGCCAATCGACCGGATAGGCCTCGACATTGAATCCCGCCTTGCGGAACAGCCCGACCGAGCGCGGCATGTGAAAGGCCGAGGTGACGAGCAGCCAGCGCTCGCCCGGCTTGGGATCGACCATCGCCTTGGAGAATTCGGCATTTTCCACCGTGTTGCGCGAGCGGCGCTCGATGGTCAATCGCGATTTCGGAATCCCGAGGCTCTCGAACATCTCGGCGGCGTAGTCGGCTTCGCGTGCGTCGTTCGAGATCAAATTGGAGCTGCCGCCGGTGAACACGAGACGCGCGTTCGGGTATTTGCGCGCGAGCACCGCCGCCGCGATGACGCGATCGGCCGCACTGCGCACGACAGGCGTGCCGTGTGCAACCGACAAATCGGCATCGATCGAGCCGCCGAGCACGATGATGCCATCCGGCGCGCCACGCGACGCATCCCACGGCGGAAAACGCTGCTCGAGCGTTGAGACCAGCACATTGCCGAGCGGCGAGAAGCCGCAGATCGCGAGCAGCAGCGCCGCGGCGACCATCAGCCTGCGGCCGAGACGCGCAAACCGTGTCAGCAGCAGCACGGCGCCGATCACACCGATCCCGATCAGGAAATTGATCGGCAGCAGCATGATGCCGAGCGTCTTGGAGAGCACAAAAAACAAGGGAAGCCTCTGCGAAGTTCTGCTACAGCGTCATACGCTGCTGGGAAACCAATCAAAAGCCGTCACATGACCCATCATCACCTGAAATCCAGCCCCGACACCTGCCATTGGGGCTTTTTCGAAGCCAAGCTGAAGCCGGTCCTCACGGTCGCAAGCGGCGACGAGGTCACGATCGAGACCGTCAGCGGCGGCGCCGATGTGGTGCCCGATCGAAGCAAATTCCACGTCCCGCCCGAGCTCGACGACATCCATGCCAAGAGCGAGCGGATGGTGCCCGGGCACATCCTGACCGGCCCGATCGCAGTCAACGGCGCCGAGCCCGGCGACGTGCTCGAGGTCGACATCCTCGACGTCCAGCTGCGCCAGAACTGGGGCTACAATCTGATCAAGCCGCTGTCCGGCACGCTGCCCGACGATTTCCACGAGACCCGCATCCTCAACATCCCGCTCGATCGGGCGCGCATGGTCGGCCGCATGCCCTGGGGACTCGATCTGCCGCTGAAGCCGTTCTTCGGCGTGATGGGCGTCTCGCCGCCGCCGGCCTGGGGTCGCATCTCCTCGCTGATCCCGCGCGCGATGGGCGGCAATCTCGACAACAAGGAGCTCGGCGCCGGAGCCAAGCTCTATCTGCCGGTGTTCGTGCCGGGCGCGCTGTTCTCCTGCGGCGACGGCCATGGCGTACAGGGCGACGGCGAGGTCTGCGTCACCGCGATCGAGACCGCGCTGACCGGGCGTTTCCGCCTCACCTTGCGCAAGGATCTCAAGCTCGCCTACCCGCGCGCCGAGACCGCCGACCACTACATGACCATGGCGATGGATCCCGATCTCGACCAGTGCGTGGTGCGAGCGCTGCGCGACATGATCGTGCTGCTCGGCGAGAAGCGCAATCTGTCCCGCGAGGACGCCTACACGCTGTGCAGCCTGGCCGCCGACCTGCGGGTCACGCAGACGGTCAACGGCTCCAAGGGCATTCACTGCATGATCGCCAAATCGGCCGTCCACGGCTGACGGACGGTCGATAGGCCGCACTTGTGCTCCGCGCGCGCGGCTCGATACAATCCCCCTCCCAACGAACAAAAATGGACGGGGACGGATATGCTGAAGGACAGGCTCTCACCGGCCGACGAGGCTGCGCGCGACAAGGAGATGCGGGAGACGCTCGCCGCCTGCCCTCGCATCCTCGATCTCATCGCCCGCGGCCCGCAGGGCGCGCCGGAGGCCGAAGCCGCGATCTATCTGCGCTCGCCGCTCGATCCCAACCCGGTCGTGATCTCGAACGATCAGCTGATGGGCTATATCAAGGCGGCCGAAAACTACTTCCGCGGCCAGGGCATCGGCAAGGACGATGCGGTCGCGATCCTGGTGCCGGCCTGTCCCGCAAGTATCGTTGCGATCTTCGGCGCGGCTGCCTGCGGCGTCGCCGAGCCGCTCAATCTGCTGTTCACGCGTGAAGCGATCGTCGCCCAGCTCAATGCCATCAATGCAAAATTACTGCTGGCGCCACCGCCGGGCATGCCGGGTGGGCTCTATGAGCGGATCGAAGGCTTGCAGCGCGAGGTGCCGTCGCTCAAGCGCATCGTGATCGTGCCGCTCGACGGCACGATGTCGTTCGACGGCGAGGTGCTGCGGCCCGATCCGGCCTGGCGCGACGACTACGGCAAGTCCACGGACATGAGCGAGGCCGACCGCGTCGCGGTGATGCTGCCGACCGGCGGCACGACAGGCCATCCCAAGGTGGCGCGGCTGACCAACCGCGCGATGGTCGCTTCCACCGTATCCTCGCGGATGGCGCTCGACTTCCATCGCGGCGAGCGCGCGATGATCACGATGCCGCTGTTCCACGTCGGCGGCCTGTTCTGCACCTCGGCCAATTGTCTGTCCGCAGGCACAACGATGGTGATCCCCGGTCCTGCCGGCGCGCGCGATCCGGCGCTGGTCCGGAACTTCTGGCAAATCATCGAGCAATACCGCATCAACATCGCCGGCAACGTGCCGACGATCCTCGGGGCGCTGGCCGACATTCCGGTCGGAGACAGCGATATCTCGACCCTGCGCGTCACCGCTACCGGGGCTTCGATCTGTCCGCCGGAGATCGAGCGCCGCTATCTCGCGACCTGGGGAGGTCCCTGCATCCAGCAGCTCTACGGCATGACCGAGCTCGCGGGCGCCATCACCCACGACGTGCACGGCGTGAAGCCGCGCGCCGAGAGCGTCGGCACCCGCAATCCGCTGGTCGAGCTTGCGATCCTCGACGGCGGCAGACTGCACACCGGACCGTGGCCCTCGCCGGTCGGCGAACTCCTGACCAGAGGCCCGCAAGTGTTCGCCGGTTATGTCGACAAGAAGCAGACCGAAGAGGCCTTCCGCGACGGCTGGCTGCGCACCGGCGATATCTGCCGGATCGATGCTGACGGCTTCGTCTACATCATGGGCCGTGCCAAGGACGTCATCATCCGCGGTGGCCACAACATCGACCCGCGCGCGATCGAAGATGCCGCGCTGGCGTTTCCCGGCGTGGCGCTGGCCGCGGCGGTCGGTCGTCCCGACAGCTATGCGGGCGAGGTGCCGATGCTATTCGTCTCGGCACAGCCCGGCGCGCATATCGATCCGCAGGCCCTCGCCGCCTTCGTGCAGGACAACATCCTGGAGCCGCCGGCGCGGCCGCGTGTGGTATCGGTGATTGCGGAAATGCCGGTCACGCCAGTCGGCAAGATCTTCAAGCCCAAGCTGCGCGAGATCGCCGCCGGCGAAGCCGCGCGCGAGCTGTTGGCGCTGGAAGGCCTGTCCGGTGACGTGAGCGTCGACGCCATCACTGACCCGTCACGCGGGCTGTACCTGAGCGTGAGCGCGCCTCCAGACAAGGCCGAGACCGCTGAGCGCCTTCTCAAGAAGTTCCCGGTCAAGGTGGAATTACGCACCTAACTCATTCATATTATTAGATAATACTACTTCTACGCCGCGCCGAAATCTACCTCTGGCGCGGCGTTCGCATTTTGCGGTCGATGGCTTGACGAACTGCCTCATTCCTAAATAGACTCTAAATAGATACTTTTAAGTACCAGCGTTCAGGGTTAAGCGTTTCCTCATGGCTACGGAAAAGGCCGAAACCGACCGCGTCCCGGTCACATTGGCGCTCTCGACCATTGGGTATCTCGAGAAGCTGGTGAGACAGGGCACCCACGGCACGAGCGTCCCGGGCGTTGCACGGACACTGATCGAGGAAGGCATTCGACTCGCCATCAAGGACGGGTTGCTTGCAATCCGCGACAACGGCCGCACGCCCTGAGACAGGGTATGCCGGCGCGGCGGTTCAAAACACAGAACGTGGAACCGTCAGATGATTGCCAACGAACCGACTCTTCAACCAACCTGGACGCCCGAGCGCATCGACCAGCTCAAGATCTACTTCGAGGCCGGGCTCTCCTGCCGCGACATCGCCAACAGCATCGGCGTCAGCCGCAATGCGGTCATCGGCAAGCTGTCGCGGCTCAACCTGACACGCACCACACCGGACGAGCGCCGGGCACGGCGAAAGAAATCCGCAGCGCACGCCGCGCAACGGGCGACGGCGAAGCAGCAGCTCCGACTGCTCCAGGCAGTCTACGAACAAGAGCCCGAGGATGCGGCTGTTGTCAGCGCCAACAGCTGCTCGCTGTTCGAGCTGAGCGAGCAGCGCTGCCGCTGGCCGATCAGCACCCCGGGCGCCGATGATTTCTGCTTTTGCGGCAACACGCCGCTCGGCGGCATGCCCTATTGCTCCGGGCATTACCGCCTCGCCTATCAGTCCGGATCGCGCCAGCGCGCAATGCGCGGCTAGTTGATAGCGACAAGGAAGCGTTGATCCCGTCATCCCCGCGCAAAGCGTCGTCTTTGTGCGGGGTGACGTGATCCTCGTGAGATCAGCCGACCTTCCAGCCGGTCGCAGCCACCAGGTCCTGATAAAACTCCGGCGTATAGGCCTGCTCCGGCGTCTTGCGCACGCGCTCGTCGAGCATATGCGCGTCGTCGCCGACCAGGATACGCCAGCGATCGGCCTTGACGCCGTCGAGGATGATCTTGGCGGCGGCCGCCGCCGTGGTCGGTGCCTCGTCGTGGAAGATGCGGGCGCGGTCGAGCGCGAGCTGCTGGATGTCGGCGTCCGACATCTTGGCGACGTCGATGCCCTGCCCTTGCAGCCGCTGACGCGCCTGTTTGAGCTCGTCGGGATTGAGTTGATCGGAGCCGTTCTGCACCTTGCGCGAGTTCGACACGATCGAGGTGCCGATGTGACCGGGCATCACGACCGAGCATTTGACATGCGGTGCATTGAGGCGGAGATCGTTGATCATCGCCTCCGTGAATCCCTTCACGGCGAATTTCGCGGCGCTGTAGGCGGTGTGCGACACGCCGAGGCCGACCGAGGCCCAGAAGCCGTTGACGCTCGACGTGTTGACGATGTGCGCCTCGTCGGCCTTCACCAGCAGCGGCAGGAAGGTGCGGACGCCGAGATAGACGCCGCCCCAGCAGATGTTGAAGGTACGCTCCCACTGCTCGCGGGTGTTGGTGAACAGGCTGCCGCCGCCACCGATGCCGGCATTGTTGAACAGCAGGTGGATCTTGTCGGTCGCCTGCTGTTCGATCAGCTCGTCGCGGAAGCGTTTGTAGTGGTCCTCGATCGAGACGTCGGCGACGTGGGTGGTGATGCGCAGGCCCTGCGGCAGCTTCTCGACCTCGCAGAGCCGCTTGGTCTCGGCCATCGCTTCCATCGAGACGTCGCACATCGCGACGTTGCATCCCTCGGCGACGAGCTGCCGTGCCAGCTCGCGCCCCATGCCCGTGCCGCCACCGGTGATGACGGCAATCTTCCCAACGAAATCCTTCATCTGAGATCCGTTCCTTCCCTGCTTCTTCTTTGTTTCTATTGGAACGCGGATCGCTGTCCCAACGCTTGGCAACAGCACTCTACATCACCGATTCATCGCCGGGCAACGACGCCCGGCTCTCGCGCGCACCACGTCGCACGCAGCGGATTGAAGCAGCCCGCATCGCGGCAGGATCATTCCACGTTGCGGACAATCCGGTGTGGAGGCGACGATCGACGCAAACACGTGTTCGCCTAACATATCGACGTGGTGACGATCGCGCTCGACCGGGGCGCAGGTCGCAAAGATGATCTTGAGCGTTGACCTATTCGGCGGTCTCGATATGCACCGGCGCGCGTCGCCGCAGGACGGTAGTCCCGGCGCTCAACGCCAGCTTGAGCAGGCCGCGCCAGGAGAAGTCGATCAACACTTCATGGTGCCGCAATCCCTTGCCGCCCTTCACGAGCCCGAGATCCCGTATCAAGCAATAATGGCCGCTGCTCATCCGAGCCAGCCGGCTGTTCTTGAAGCGTCCCATGAATGGCGAGAATGCACTGCGGATCGATTCCGTCAAATCTTGACGGCGTCGAATCGGCAGGACGACGTGGGCCTGCTTGCGGCGTATGCAGCTCGCAACCGGCCTTGATCGTCACCACCGGCCGCCCATGAATCAAAAACCTCCGGCAGGGCATTGCCGGAGGTTTGGGAGGCTTAGCAGCAAGCTAAGAGCCATCATTCAATGTGTTGGCCGTCGCGTATATAGTTTAGTAGATCAGGTAAGTAAATAAGTTTGCGGCCAATGAATTGCATGGCTCGTCTTCGTTGTCCGCGTGGAGCGAAATGACGCAGCGCTCGAGCGCCTTCCGTTTCGGCTGATCGAGGCGCCGAATTCTGGTTAACGCCTTTTTTACGCGAACCAGCATCCACCTCGTGCAGAAGTACTGCCAAACTTCAGCGATCGATCTATCTTCCGCGATCGACAAACCGCAAAGAAAAACCCCGGCAGTTGCCTGCCGGGGTTCTGTCGGATCGTGATCAGATCAACCGGTATTACCAGTTGCGCTGAGCGCGGAAGAGCATCTGGACAGTGTCCTGATCCTTCAGCTCGTAGGTCGCGGTCGGCTTGCCGATACCAGCCGAAGAGGTGGTGATCGTGCCGGCATACTTCTGATCGATGTGAACGTAGGTCACGTCGGCCGAGAACGTCAGGTTCTTGACCGGGGTCCAGCGGGTGATCAGACCGAGCTGCGAGATGTTGAAGTCGGGGTTGCAGTTGGTCACGCCAGCGCCGCCACCGAAGGCAGTGCGGAACGTACCACCGACGCCACCAACGCCGCAGATGAGCGACTTCGCCTGGTCGTTGTACATGACCGCAGCGTAAGCGCCGTACAAGCTGGTGTTCCAGTAGGGATCCCAGTTGTGGGTGAACGCACCGCGCATACCCCAGGTCTTAACAGTCTGCTGCTGGCCGTTCAGACCGAACACCGTGTCGGGTGCGGTACCGAAGCCAACGCTACCGTAGGCGCCCGGCAGGCTCGAACCACCATAGATGGCGATCGAGCTGAACCCGCTGGCCAGTTCCTGGATGTTGTAGCGGGTCGCACCGTCCGTGTAGACGCCCTGGATGTTGATGGTGTCACCAGGTCCGGTCGGGATGTTCTTGATCGACAGGGCCAGTGCACCAGCCCAACCCCACTTGTCGTCGGGATGACCGGTCAACTCGGTGCCGCCGTAGTAGGCAGCGTGGTTGTCATGCGCGGCAACCGATGCCTGGAAGATACCCCAAGCCTGGTCGACCTTGAGCGAAGCGACGAAGTCCGGCGCGATCGTGCCGGCGTAGTCGCTCGAGCCGTAAGCGGCGCCACCGACGATGCCGAGATTCTGCACGCCAGCCTGCATGTAGGTAGTCTGGTCCTGCGCCGACAGGGCGAGCGACACGCCGTTGCCGAACTGCGCGGTGTAGGTGAACTGGTTGATGCCGTTCGTGGTGCTCACGCCACCGACGAGCGCGTCGTAGTTGTTGCCCGGATAACCGTTCCAGGGAGCAGCGAACTGCGAGACCGCCTTACCGATGGTGAAACCGGCGAACTGGATGAAGGCGTAATAGACGCCGACCGCACCAGCGGCAACGTTGCCCGAGCCAGCGTTGTTCGGCGCAGAAGCGGTGCCGATCGCCGAGTAGATCGACGAACCGTTACCCTGACCGGTGTAGGTGTCCGAAGTCCAGGTGAACACCGCATCGAAATAGGTGCGGACCACGCCGTATTCGGTCGCGGTGCGCGTATCGATGTTCAGGTCTTCACGCGAACGCCAAGTGTAGCCGTTGGTGAAGCGGTTGTTCGCACCGCTCGCGCCGTTGACGTTCGGGCCGTACACGCTGTTGCCGTTGACGACAACGTCAGCACGCAGGTAGCCGCCCAGCTTGATACAGGTGTCGGTACCCGGGATGTAGTAGAAGCCCGGACCATAAAGGGAGCAGACCTTCACATACTCGACCGCTTTGGCCTTGACAGGAAGATCGGCCGCCTGTGCACCGCCGACCGCGACCAGCGCAGCCGCCGAGCCCAGGATAAGGCTCTTCACCGAATTCATATTAAACCTCCAAGTTGCTCATATGCGGAGAGTCCGGGCCGCGAGCGCCCCGTGATCCTCCCGCATTGTCCAAGACCGCTTTCCCCAAACCCCGCCCCCTCAATGCGAGGGTGCGACGGACTTGAACGATCACCGCAACGGGACGATCGAGATTCCCCTACCGCCGGGTTCAATATGCATTGGCGAGTTCGCCAATCAAAATAGTTTATAAAGTCAGGAATGCGAATGAGGCCACACTGTGGCCCGCCAGCAACGCCCCCCGTAAGCACCTCGACTGATTGAGAAAGTTTGTCGCACCCCAATTAGTCTAATCGTCACATGAGCATCATAATTACTTTACGTTCACTTGCGTTCGTGAGCTTCATGCGAGAGAAATCGCCCGCCAAGCGGGACCAAAGAAGAATAAATCAGCGCAAAGCTGAGTCGGCACCTAGGGAAGAGGAAAGCTGTGTCAGTGACCAGGAAGGATACGACGCGCCAGCGCGCCATCGAACATCTCGACATCATCAAGCGGTTCACCCTCGAGATTTCGTCCATCAACTCGCATCTCGAACGCGTCCGTCAGTTATGGGGGAAGGCGCTCGGCGTCAGCGGTCCACAATGGATGATCCTGATCGCGGTCTCGGATCTCGACAAGGATGACGGCGTGCCGATCAACGTCGTGTCTAAGCTGCTGCACGTCGACCCGTCTTTCGTGACCACACAGTCGAAGCTGCTCGAGCAGAAGGAGCTGCTGCGTCGCGCGCCCTCTCCGGCCGATGCGCGTGTGGTCCGGCTATCGCTGACCGACAAGACCCGGAAACATCTGGCCGGCCTCGCCGAGCAGCACAAGGCGTTCAAGAAAACCGTCTTCGAGGAGTTCAGCGAGCTCGAACTCGCCGAGTTCACCGGCAAACTCTCGATGCTCACCAACCGCCTCGAGAAGGCGTGCCTGATCGTGGCGATGGATATCGAGGCCTGAACCGACGGCCATGCCGGGTCGAACGAGAGAATCCTCCGGCCACACGTGCCGGAGGATCATTGATTCCTAGCTTGCGATAACCCGCAAGCGCGGACGCTGCGCCTATCCGCAGACAATCGCGGGAGCGGCTTGCAATTTGCGTCGGAACGCCATGAAGCCGAGGCCGCCGAAGCCGAGCAGCAGCATCGCCCAGGTCGACGGCTCGGGCACGGCCGAGACCCCGTCGAACACATAGAGATCGGCGATGTTGGACACATAGCGGCCGCCGGCGATGTCGCCGGGCACCACGAGCCGCGCGAAACCGTCGGCTCCGCCGGCGCCGAGTTGTCCATCCGTATCGGCATAGGCGACCAGGATCGG
>CALRXG020000025.1:0-26597 GCA_943372075.1 Bordetella parapertussis
ACGCCGCCGCAACTGCAGCCATCGACAGCGCGCAGCCCGCCATGAGATATCCAAGAAAAGGCCGCCTAAGGTCGCAACTTGCTCCGGCTACCGTTGTTAGGTAAGAGTTGCTCATGGGCCAACCTGCATTCTTAGAAAGGTCTGGAGGGATAGACGCCTTCCGTGGCGCTCTTTCCCTATGGGTATTGCTAGTTCACACCGGCCTATGGGCTGGAGCTGGCAACGCAACGTCGGCTCAATGGCTTGGTCGCGTCACGTCGACAGTCTTTCAGCCGCATGGTGAGACCAATCCTGCAGTGCTCGCGTTCATCGTATTGAGCGGTTTCTGTATCCAGAAAAGCTGGATGAATGCTCAGGAACTACGAAAATTTGCTATTCGGCGCGTCTTTCGAATCGGCCCTATTTTCCTGCTGGGGATTGTTGCCGGCATAGCCGGATATCTGATCGCGAGATCTATGTCATCGTTGGCCGAAGCGTTCAGCGGTACGAGTTCTATCGAGCCAACGTGTCTACTGGCCAAGGCTACTGCCGTCGCAGCATTGACGCCAGCGTTCCATCCCTGCTCCTATGCCGGCAACGCCCCTTTGCTGACAGTGATGGTCGAAATCGCTCTTTACGCGGTTTTCCCGCTCCTGACGTGGTGCGGTAGGAAAGTCACATTTGGTGTTTGCGTAATCTGCCTTGCGGCTGGTCTTCTCATCTCGGGGACAAACTCTGGCTGGTTTGACTGGTGGCAGAATAGCAGTCTCTTTGGATTTCTACCGTACTGGTGGATCGGCGCCGCGTTTGCGATGATGAAGCAACCACCTAGCCGTAGATGGGCAGTCTGGACAATTGCCGTGTGGATCGCCATTACGATTGGATGCGAGTTTGATAGGAGTGCTTTGCTGTCCGAACTTCGCAAAACTCCATTCAGCTTGCTGACTGGAATTGCAATTGTCAGACTACAGCTGCACACTGCACCTAAACTGCCGTGCATTGTTGGCCGGGCTGGGTACAGCATCTATGCGCTCCACGCCCCAATACTTTACACGCTCTTGATTGCCGGTGTGCCTTGGTATGTGGCCGCGAGTTCGGTCATTCTTGTGGGCCTTACTTGCTTCCGTCTGATCGAAAATCCCATTGATCGTCTGGGACATTCGATCGCCAAATCGCTCTAGTCTACGTAGCTATCCGACGCTGCTGGCCAAGCTGTGTTCGGATCGATTTACTTGAGCGTAGTGGTCGCCTGTTGAGAATTGAGCCTCGCGAGCCAGACCTCCGCATACGGGTTTATTGGCCAAGAGAGCTCGATATCTTCCCCTCATTTAGCCGTACGCACCGAAGGCTCCACTCCAAAGCATGCACGAGGTTCCTGTTCAAGCGAAACGGCTCATCAGCGACAGCCATACAATCACAGTTGAGGCGACGTTGCCGGCGCGGCCCGCGATCCGCTTGCAATAGTTTTGTTGGGCGCTGCTCGGTGATCGCTGAATTGGAGCAGCACCATCGGTTGGCCCTGGGGTTTTCGGCCTCAGGAGTTTGAGAGGATGACGCTTGTGTCAGGTATGCTCGCTAGTCCTGGCTTGGAACCGGCCCTGACGCGCGCGAGAGTCTTGGACGGGAAATGCGATCTTAGCGAATGGCTGCTGGAGCAGTTTGACGGAGGGTTCGCCGGGTAGTCGGTTGCCCCATGTTGGACGGCGATGATCGGCAGAGAAGGCCGGATTGAAAGCCGAAGCGTGCCTGATGATCCAGTGGGCGATCATCTCAGGTCGTGGCCGAGAGGTATGGCGCGGCAAGATTGACGTTGAATGTATGGACGGGCTAGAAGGGGCTGATCGTTTCCGTATGCGTTTATGGCCTGAAGCCACCGTCACGGTGAGTCCCGCGGCACAAATCCGGATAAGCATCTCGTGTGCGGCATATTTGGCCTTGTAAACAAGACCGGGCCCGTCGATGTCCGTCAGGTGAATGAGTTAACCGATATCGTTGCTCACCGCGGACCGGATGGCCGCGGAGTGAGGGTCAATGGCAAGGTCGGGCTTGGGCACCGCAGGCTGGCCATCATCGATCGGACCGATGACGGCGCGCAGCCAATGCGCGACAGTCTGCTCCCGATTTGGATCACGTATAACGGCGAGATATACAACTATCTTGAGCTTCGTGCGGAGCTGAAAGCGCTTGGCCATGTCTTTCATACGGCTTCTGATACCGAGGTCTTGCTGGCGGCCTATATCCGCTGGGGCGAACGGTGCCTGGATCGCTTCAACGGCATGTGGTCGTTCGCCATTCACGACGAGCGCGACAATACGCTGTTCTGTGCTCGCGATCGGTTTGGCGTAAAGCCGTTCTACTTCGCGAATACCGCTGCGGTGTTCGCCTTCGGTTCAGAGATTCGCCAGTTGCTCCCGCTGGTCGGTCATTCGATCGCGGACGATGATCTTGTCAGGGACTTCCTGGTTTGCGGTTTGACTGATCACACCAACCGGACCTTCTTCAAGGGCATCGAGAAGCTGCCGCCCGGACACAAGATGCGGGTCGACGTCTCGACCGGCCGGATCGCGATAGAGCGCTACTATTCGCTGGCGCCGCGCGCGGCCGTGACGGACGAGCGGGATGCCGCGAGGTCGTTGGCCGAGCTGCTGGACGACGCGACACGGCTGCGGCTGCGCTCGGACGTGCGCGTCGGCACCTGCTTGTCGGGAGGGTTGGACAGTTCTAGCGTCGCGACGCTGGCTGCGAAGCGCTACGCGGCGACTTCCAACGAGCGCTTCTTTGCCATCACGGCCGTCAGTGAGCAGGCGGCGAACAACGAGGAAGCCTACGCGGCCGATGTCGTGGCCAAGGCCGAGCTGAACTGGTTGCGCACGAAGCCGAGCTACGAGGATTTCGCGTCGACCGCCGAAGCCTTGCTCGACGTGCAGGAGGAGCCGTTCGGCGGGCCCTCGATCATGATGCAATACGAGGTGATGAAGACGGCGCGCGCGAACGGCGTCATCGTGCTGCTCGATGGCCAGGGCGGTGACGAGACGCTGCTGGGCTATCACCGCTATTATGCAGCCTGGCTCCGCGATCGGCTCGACCACGCCGGTATCGGCGGATTTCTCTCGGCCTTCCGCGCGGCCACGCAGGCCGGCGTTTCGGCGCGCCGCCTCCTGATGTACCTGTTCGGCGCCAGCTCGGCGGCGCTGCGGGCCGCATTCTATCGCTGGCAGTACGCCTTCCTGAAGCGGCCGGACCTGCCGGAGTGTCTTCGCCGTTTCGCGCGTGAGACGCGCGATGCACAGCAAATGCAGGTGCTGGAGATCACCGAAACCAATCTGCCGATGCTGCTGCGTTTCGAGGACAAGAACTCGATGCGGTTCGGCATCGAGACGCGGTTGCCGTTCCTGGACTATCGATTTGTCGAGTTTGCATTGAGTCTGCCGACCGGCATCAAGCTGAACCACGGCTGGACGAAATGGCCACTCCGCGCGGCCATGCAGGAGGCTCTCCCGGCCAGCATTTCCTGGCGCAAGGACAAGATCGGCTTTGCCGCGCCCGATCAGATCTGGCTCAACCGGCACTCGCCGGCGATGTATGAGAAGGTGATCGGCAGCGCGTTGCTTGGCCGCTATGTCGACATGGCCGCGGTGAAGCGCAGGTTCCACCGGCTCGACCTTGGGATGCGTTGGCGGCTCTATTGCGTGGCGCTTTGGGGAGAACGCTTCGGGGTTGGAGCCCCATGAAGGTCTGCATGCTGTCGAGTGTCCATTCCGCCAACGACATTCGAATTGTTGAGAAGGAGGCGCGAAGCCTGTCCGAGGCTGGTCATGACGTGACCGTGGTGGCGCGGCCGCCGCGCCCGAGCGACCCGGGACGCATCGCATTCAAATTGATCGAGACGCCGCCGGTTGCGCGATGGAAGCGTCCCTGGGTGACGGGGAGGGCAGCGATTGCGCTGGCCCATGCGGCTGCAGCCGACGTCGTGCAATTCCACGATCCCGAACTGATACCCTTCGCGTTGCGGCTCAGGACGCGCGGGTGCAAGGTGATCTACGACGTCCACGAGGACGTACCGTCGGATATCCACTCCAAGCGCTGGATTTGGCCTTGGATGCGACCTTCCGTGGCGTGTGCGATGGAGCTGGTGGAGCGAAACGCCGCGCGGCACTTTGATGCGATCGTGGCCGCGACGCCGGCCATCGCCGAGCGCTTCCGTGCTTATGGTGCCGATGTCACGCTGGTCCGGAACACCGTGCGGCTGGACGAATTCATCGCGCCGACGGCGACGACCGCGCGGCGACGCCAAGCGGTCTATGTGGGGCGCACCAGCTTCGATCGCGGCCTGGTCGAGATGGTGGAGACGTGCGCCGCGGCGCAGTTGCCGCTGGTGCTTGCGGGACCCATCGGCCAGGAGGAACAAGCCTGGCTTGAGAAATCATCCGCGGACGTGTCATACAGGGGCACGCTCGGACGTGGCGAGATCGCGACGCTGCTGAACGAAAGCCTCATCGGACTCAATCTGCTGTTGCCTGAACCGAATTATTTGCTGTCACTTCCAACCAAGCTTTTTGAATACATGGCCGCCGGGCTACCTGTCATTTCCAGTGATCTGCCGAAGTCCAGGGAGATCGTCGAGGCGGCGGGATGCGGCTTTGTCGTGTCGCTCGACGATCGCGCGGCCCTGCTGGATCGCCTCTCCAGGCTCGCCGACGATCCTCGACGCGCGATCGAACTGGGACTGGCGGGACGCGCGGCTGTCACCAACGATTTCAACTGGCAGCACGATGCGGCGGAGCTCAACCGGCTCTACCGGCGACTTGCCGCGCCCGCCGGCGGCGTGGCATGAACATCTGGCTGCTGCATCCCTTTGCCGGCGGTCCGGGCCTCGGCCGTCACTATCGTCCGTTCTGGCTGGCCGACGCCTGGCGGAGGATGGGCCATCGGGTGGTGATCGTCAGTGCCGCCTTCCATCATCTGCACAGGCAGCCGCGCGCGCCAGGGCCGCAGCGGATCAATGACGTCGATTTCTGGTTCCTCGACACGCCCCGCTACGGCAGTGGCAGCCTCGGGCGGCTTCGCAACAATCTGAGCTTTGGCCCGGCTGTAAGCTCGGCAGCGTCCGCAATCGCCGCGCAGTTCGGCAAGCCGGATCTGATGATCGCGTCGAGCCTGCATCTGTTTTTCATTTCGGCGGCACATCAGCTCGCGCGGCGTTTCGATGCCAGGTTCTGGCTCGAGATCCGCGACCTCTGGCCGGAGAGCATCATCGCGCTTGGGATGACGCCTGCATGGCATCCGCTGATGAAGGTGCTCGGCTGGAAGGAGCGCGCCGCCTATGGCGCGGCGGATCGCGTGATCTGTCTGCTGGCCGGAGCGGAAGCCCACATGCGCGCACGCGGCCTGGCGGCCGGCAAGTTCCTGTGGATCCCGAACGGAGTGTCCGACGACGAAATCCAGAACGCGCTCACGATCGAGAATCTCGCTCACCCGCTGATCGACCGCATCAACGTGCTGAAGCATCAGGGCAGGCGCGTCGTGCTGTACGCTGGTGGCATGGGTCCGCCGAATGCCGTCGAAGCCATTCTCGACGCAGCTTCCATCCTCGGCAAGGCAAGCCCCGAGATTCATTTCGTGATGATCGGTTCCGGCACCTCGCAGGCAGCGCTCAAGCAGCGGGCCACCACGCTCGCCAATGTCGAGTTTCATGATGAAGTCGAGCGATCGGTCGTGCATGGCATGCTGCATGCTTCCGATTGCGCGGTCGTCGCCTTCCACAAGAACGCGCTCTATCACCATGGCATCAGCCCCAACAAGCTGTTCGACTACTGCCTGTTCGCGCCGCGCAGTGTCATCGCTTGCGAGGAGCGGGCGCTTGCCGGGCTCGAGGATCTGGTGACTGCACGATGCGCGCCGGACGATCCTGGTGCGCTCGCAGCGGCACTGCGCGCCGCCTTGGAGGGGCCGGCTCGCCAACGAGACGATCGCGTCACTGTCGCGCGGCGCTACAGCTATTCAGCGCTGGCGGCGCGATATCTGGCCGGCACGGCATGATCGAGCCTGCAGTGTGACCGTCCCGACACACGGACGTTAGCAAAATATTTTTAAAATCAGTTAGTTGCCGTGTTCATTGCATGAACGAATCCGCTTGACGTTCATCGAGTGAACGCGCTATCAGCCTCTCCAGTGGGGATAGGCGTGATGGCAGGCATTCTACCGACGGATGAGAATGACAGCGACCGGCTGGTGCTCGGGCTGCTCACCTCTCTTGAGGCGGATGGCGCGCAATCGCAGCGGCGGATCGCAGCCGAACTCGGCGTCGCGCTCGGCCTGGTCAACGCGTATCTGAAGCGGGCGATCAAGAAGGGCTTCGTCAAGGTCGGGTCGGCGCCGGCGCGACGCTATGCCTATTACCTCACCCCACAGGGCTTCTCCGAGAAATCGCGACTGACCGTTCAGTTCCTGACGGACTCCTTTTCGCTGTTCCGCAAAGCGAAGGAGGAGTACGGTAGGCTGTTCGAGCGCGCCCAGGCCCTTGGCTTCAGGCGGATCGTGCTCGCCGGGCAGTCCGACCTCTGCGAAATCGCGGTCCTGTGCGCGGTCGACGGGCCGATCTCGATCCTTGCCATCGTTGATCCCGACGCGACCGCGAGCCGGTTCGTCGGTGTCAAGGTGGTCTCGTCCTATGCGCTGGTGGGCGAGCCGTTCGACGCGGTTGTCGTGACCAATCTGACGGGGGCGCGAAGTGTATTCGACCAGGCGGTCAGCAATTTCGGCGCCGAGAAGGTGCTCGCGCCGGACCTGCTGGGCCTGCGTCCCAAACAGCCGCTGGGGGCGTGACGGCGATGCAGCCCGGTTCCCGCTGGTATGTGGTGCAGACGCAGGTCAACGCTGAAACAAAGGCGGCGGCCGGCCTCGTGCGGCAGGGGTTTTCAACCTACCTCCCGCGCTATCAGCGGCGTCGCAGCCATGCGCGGAAGGTCGAGATCGTGTCGCGACCGCTGTTCCCGCGTTACCTCTTTGTCGCGATCGACGTTGCGGCGCAGCGCTGGCGTGCCATCCAATCGACGCTCGGTGTTTCGCATCTCGTGTGTGTCGGAGATCGGCCCGCTGCGGTGGAAAACGGCATCATCGATGCGTTGAAGGCGCGCGAGGACGAAGCCGGATTCATCAAGCTGGCGCGCGGACCGGCATTCTCGCCCGGCGACAAGGTGCGGATTACCGAAGGTGCGTTTGTCGACAGTCTTGCGCTTGTAGAGGACGCCAGCGATCACCATCGCGTGGCCGTTCTGCTCAATCTGCTCGGCCGCAAGGTCCGGGTTCTTGTCGGGGCGGATCTGATCGCTGCGGCTTGAGTGCGTCTGCAGCCTGGCAGGCGTGATGGATATGTTTCGGCTTGGGTGTGATGTTCGATTCACCCCGAGTGCGGTAGCTTGCCTGAAGCAAACAGAATGTTCGAAAGAGGATTTTCATGACGAACTACGCGCTGATCGGGGCGGCCGGCTACATCGCGCCACGGCACATGCGGGCGATGGCCGACACCGGCGGGAAGCTCGCTGTGGCCTACGATCCCAACGACTCCGTCGGAATCATGGACAGCCACTTCCCCGATGCCGAGTTCTTCACGGAGTTCGAGCTGTTTGACCGTTACGTCGGCGCGATGCAGCGTGACGGCAAGAAGATCGACTACATGACGATCTGCTCGCCGAACTACCTTCACGACGCGCACTGCCGGTTTGCGCTCCGTTCCGGGGTGGATGCGATCTGCGAAAAGCCGCTGGTACTCAATCCCGGCGACATCGACGGATTGGCCGCCATCGAGCGCGATACCGGCCGGCGGATCTCCACCATTCTGCAATTGCGCCTGCATCCCGCGATCATCGCGCTTCGGGATCGCTTCGCCAATTCGCAGAAGCGCCACAAGGTCGAGCTCACCTACATCACGTCGCGCGGGCGCTGGTACCACACCTCCTGGAAGGGCGCTGACGCCAGGTCCGGCGGCGTTGCGACCAATATCGGGGTGCACTTCTTCGACATGTTGAGCTTCGTGTTCGGGCCCGCCAGCCGCAACGAGGCGCATTTGCGTGAGGCCGAACGGGCGGCAGGTTCGCTGGAGTGCGAGCGCGCCGATGTGAGCTGGTTCCTGTCGCTCGATCGCAACGACCTGCCGGACAGCGTGAAGGGCAAGAAGACGACTTATCGGTCCATCACCGTCGACGGCGAAGAGGTCGAGTTCTCCGAAGGATTCACGGATCTTCATACCAGGAGCTACGAGGAGATCATCGCCGGCCGCGGCTTCAGGCTGGACGAAGTGCGTCCCTCGATCGATATCGTGTCTACGTTCCGCACTGCGCCGATCGTTCGCAGCAATGGCGTCCACGCCTTTGCCCAGAAGGCGATGCACAAATGAGCGAGATGCGCGAGGATCCGCGCTTCCCCGGCGTGCTGATCCATCAGTCGAGCTACGTCGACGACGGCGCCGTGCTTGGACGCGGCACCAAGGTCTGGCACTTCTGTCACATCCTGTCGCGCACGGTGATCGGCGAGAACTGCTCGCTCGGCCAGAACGTGATGATCGGTCCGAATGTCAGGATCGGAAACGGCTGCAAGATCCAGAACAACGTCTCGATCTATGATGGCGTCGAGCTCGCCGACGACGTGTTCTGCGGCCCGAGCTGCGTCTTCACGAATGTCAACAATCCGCGCGCCGACGTGTCGCGCAAGGATGAGTTTCGCAAGACGCCAATCGGCCGAGGCACAAGCATAGGCGCCAACGCCACCATCGTCTGCGGCCATTCGCTCGGCGAATATTGCTTTATCGGCGCCGGCGCTGTCATCACGAAGGACGTTCCTGCGTTTGCGCTGATGGCGGGCAATCCGGCAAAACGGATCGGCTGGATGAGCAGGGTGGGCGAGCGGTTGGGGCAGGACCTGGCATGCCCGCGGACGGGCGAGCGATATCGCGAGACGGCTTCCGGTCTTCTCTCGTCGGATCGATAGCGATCCAAAACGAATGCAGTCCGCACTCGGTCCGTTGCAGAGTCTTGAGCTTCCGTATTCCGGCGGCGGCTGCTGAAACAGCGTTATATAGGGCACTTTTCATGTCTTGGTTGCGGCAGTACGGCCCGCGTCTTTTCAACGCCGTTAAACACGACGTGAAGCAGCGATACGCAGGATCGATCCTTGGCAGCTTCTGGGCGATCCTCTACCCGCTATTCATGGTCTCGTTCTATGCGACCGTCTATGTCGTAATCTTCCGCGTACGTGTGCCCAACCTGTCGCCCGAGGTCTACACCGTCCTCGTCATGAGCGGCCTGTCGGCGGTCTTGATGTTTTCGGAAAGCCTTGCCGCGGGGCTCGGTGCCATCGTTAACTATCGTTCCTTGCTGCTGAATACCGTTTTCCCCGCGGAGCTATTGCCGCCGCGATCGGTGCTCGCAAGCCAGGTTCCGTCGTTGATCTCCCTGGTGCTGGCGTCGATCGCCGGCACAGTCCTCGGTTCTGCCTCTCCGGTGGCTTTCGTGGTCGTGCCCGTCACCTGGATTCTTCTGGTCATGTTCCTGACCGGGTTGGTCTGGATATTCTCGCTCGTCGCGCTTGTCCTGCGCGACATTCAACAAGCCATAAACATCATCAACATGTCGATGATGGTTCTCAGTCCGATGGCATATACTCCGGACATGGTTCCGAAAGCCCTGAAGTTCGTCATCTGGCTCAACCCGATCAGTTACTTCATCCTATGTCTGCAAGCACCGCTTGCGCTGGGGACCTGGCCGCCACGAGCTGCGCTGATTGGTGCTGCTTGTTTGGGGATCGGTACCTTCCTCCTTGGGTTGGCATTCTTCCGGCGCGCGCGCTTCATCTTTGTGGATTACGCCTGATATGGACGCATCTCGACAAGCCGCCATCGAGTTCAAGCAGGTCTCGAAGCGCTATCGCCTCGGCGGGAGCGCCCGGGAGCAGCTCATGGATGCCTTTGGACTCTCGCGATTTCAGTCAGCCAAATCCAAGCAGGAGTTTCTGGCGGTCAACGATGTTTCGTTTCGCGTCGATCGCGGACGCCGGATGGGATTGATCGGGCGAAACGGCGCAGGCAAGACGACACTTCTGAAACTGATCTCGGGCAATTTCCGTCCTTCCGCGGGAACGGTTGAGGTCAACGGCACCGTGCAAGCCCTGATGACGATGGGACAAGGCTTCCATCCCGACTATACCGGCCGGCAGAACATCCAGGCTTCGCTGCACTATAATGGCCTCTCGACGCGCGACGTTGAGGAAGCCTTCGAGGACGTTGCCGATTTTTCTGAGCTGGGTCCGTTTCTCGACCAGCCCTTCAAGACGTATTCAAGCGGAATGCAATCGCGGCTGATGTTTGCGACCGCTACGGCGATCCGACCCGACATTCTCGTCATCGACGAGGTACTGGGCGCTGGCGACGCATACTTTCTCGCGAAGTCGAAACGTCGGGTCGACAAGATTGTTTCGGACGGTTGCACCTTGCTGCTTGTTTCTCATGCAATGCAGCAGGTGCTGGAACTCTGCGACGAGGCGATCTGGCTCGACGGTGGACGGATTAATCGGGCTGGCGAAGCCTTTGGTATCGTCAAGGCGTATGAAGAGGCGCTCTATGGCGCGATGCCGGGCAGCGGCAATCCACTGAACGCGCGTGCACGCGCCGTTTCGCAAACGGCCCCTGGAGCGCAACTGAAGCCGCTGGCGGCGGCGGAAGCCTCGGAGTCCGCTTCGAAATCTGCAGATTCGCTGCCGACCCCACCCGAAAGATCGGAGAATCAAGTCCGACCTGCTCCTGCCGGGCTGAAAACGCAGATTCCGGCATTCGTCCCGCACGTAAAGAGTGTCGATCTGCCTTCGATTCCCGACGACAAGGGGCGCGTTTTCTACAATACGGCGCGCGATGGGATTTCGCGCTGGAATGGAGTCGATGGTAACAAGATCGTCGGATTCGGGATCAGTGGTCCCAAAGGGTTGACTGATCGGCTTACATCCCTACAGCCGGCGCAAATGACCATTTTCCTCGAATCGGAAGTCGAAGGTCAGGTGGCGTACACCTACGGACTTGCGATCTACGATCTTCATGGGCAGGTCGTCTGCCGATTCTATAGTCCGCCAGATATCTTCGAAGCGGAGAGTGGCGGAGGCCGGCGTGTCGATCTCGTCTTAAACCCGAACCAGCTCGGCCCTGGGATCTATGTGATCAGCGTTTCGATTCACGACGCGACGACGATCGAAGGGGTGAATGCGGCGGCGCGTTACGACCTTCTCAGCCGTAGCTTTGAGATCACGGTGGAGTTGCCGGACAGCCTTGCCGCTGCCAGTGCGGCTTTTTTCCATTCTTGCGAATGGAATTTCAGCTCTGCCGTGCTGCCTTCCGTTGCGTGAGGCGCGGAGTGCTGATTTTTCGTATGACGATCATCCGCAAGGTAGGCGCCTGTGTAACCAAAGCAGTGTCGTCGAGCGGTTCAATGCATGGTTCACAATTCCCGTCGCAATGTCGCGGACCAGCCGGTCCGCTTGCAGAAAAAATTGACCACGGTCTTGCATACATGGAGCGGACGATAACCGAAGAGTCTAAGCATGTGGACTAAGCGTATCTTGATAGCCTACTCCGCTCGGTCGACATACGTTTCAACCACGCTTGAGCACCTGTTGGCGCTAAAGAACTTTACGAAGCATGACGTAAAGTATGTACATGTGACGCATCAGGCGCAAATGGATTTCGATTTCAACGACTTTGATGTTCTGATCCACAACTATTGCGCAAGGTTGTGTTTTGACGGCTATCTGAGTGCGGATTACGAGCGGGCCGTCGCAAGCTTTCGGGGCTTGAAGATTGCCGTTGTGCAGGACGATTACGATCGAACGGTTGCACTTCATCGCGCGATCCGTCGGCTCGGATTTCACGTGCTGCTGACGAGCATCCAAAGCGAATTTTGGCCCTTGGTCTACCCGAAGTGGCAGGTGCCGGGCATCAGGCTTGTTCAAGCGCTCACCGGTTATGTGCCCGCAAGCCGGCCGATGCAGGAGAAGGAAATCCTGCCGCTGCGCGAGCGTCCCAGCTGGGTCGCCTACCGTGGGAGGGATATCGGGGCAAAGTACGGCCGGCTCGGGTTTGAAAAGTACGACATCGGTCGACGGATGATGCAGATTTGCGAGGAGCAGAAAGTCCCTCACGACATCGCAATGGATGATGCGCATCGCGTCTACGGTGACGACTGGTTCAAGTTCTTAGGTAGCAGCCGAACGATGCTGGGCACCGAGAGTGGATCCAACGCGTTTGACTTTGATGAGGTGATCGAGGATCAGTGCAACGCGTTTGCCGCCACGCAAGGTCGCGCGCCAACTTATCCGGAGCTTGCAGATTTTCTTGAGCCACTGGAGCGCCCATTTAACGTCGGTCAAATATCCCCTCGTGTTTTTGAATGTGCGATGATGCGAACTCCGATGATCCTGTTTCGGGGGCAGTATTCAGGTGCCATCGACCCGGGCATTCATTACATCCCTCTTGAGAAGGATTACTCGAATGCAGTTGATGTCCTATCGCGGCTGGATGATCTCGAATTTCTCCAAGGCTTTGCCGACCGGGCCTTTGATCATCTGATCGCATCTGGCAGATACAGCTATAGAAGATATGCGAATCTCGTTTCCGATGTGATCGAAGAGATGTTTCTGCAGATGGAGCTGGACCCATTTGTTCAGCACCGCAGCTGCATTGCGGCACGGTCGAATCCGGTCCAGAAGCCCGACGTCGTCACGAGCCCGGAGGACGCAATACGGGTCGCGCTGGGCGAGCAGCCGACCGAACATCCGCAGACCTTGGCGGAGTCTACGGCGAAGCAGGACGCTTACGTCGATCTCTTGCGTGCATTGAGCGCGCTGGCGCAGCCCACGAACTTGAACGAACCAGTGCAGCCCGCAAAACCTCATGCAGGTTTCAATAAGTTTGGTGTGGTGCGTTATTTCTGGCGGATGTTGCCGGACGCAGCGCGCAAGAGAATCTCTCCTGCGTTGCGACGGCTTGCGGACGAGACGGATGACGTTAACGATTAAATCGGATCATCATGCCCACTAAAATCGGTGTCATTGCGCTCTCGCAATTCCTTGACGATCCCAGAGTGCGTCGCCAGTGTGATCTGCTTCACGCCAATGGCTTCGAGGTTTTCGCGATAGGCGAGGAAGACGGGCGTAGCGTCCAGCTCGGTTGGACCGTTGTGCAGCGTTTGCCCAGCGAGACCCCGGCGGCTGCCGCGACGATCGCAGCGCAAGATGATCGACGCGTCGCCGGGCGGATCAGCGACCCCGTGCCTCCGTTCGCCGTTCCTGGTCTGCTGCCGAGTTTGAAGAAGAATTATCCCATGGTCTGGAGCGTGCTGCGTTCGGGGAAGCGTTCCCTGCTACGAATGAAGCGGGGTGCAAAGCTGTTCGGCGGGACTGCAAACAGTGCCGCAACCAGGTTTCTTGGGCGATCGCCAGCCAGATTTGCCCAGAGGCTTGTGATCACGGCTCGTGCGCAACGCTGCAGGCTGCAGCCGAGCTATGCCGACAAGATATTCTGGACGTGGAACAGCAAACTCAATGATCTCTATAACAAGGCCAGGCCGCTGAAATGCGACATTTGGATTGCGAATGATTGGATAACGCTGCCTATTGCTGCTCGATTGGTAGCGGAGAACGGTGGGATCTATGTTTACGATACCCATGAATTCGCGATCCAAGAGTATCAGGAGCGTTGGGTCTGGCGAATTGCCCAGAAGCCGATAGTCGCAGCGCTCGAGAAGAAGTATATCGAAGGCGCCAAGCTCGTTAGTGCCGTTTCCTCGGGTATTGCCGAGCGAGTTACCGATATCTATCGGCTTCCGCGTCCGGCGCTGACGATTCGGAATACGCCGAACTATATTGAATCATCGTTTCGACCCGCCGGGGACATCATTCGGGTGCTTTATCACGGCATCGTCTCGCCGGGACGCGGGCTTGAAGCGGCGATCGACAGCGTGTCGAAGTGGACGTCGGATCGGGAGTTTTACATTCGCGGTCCTGGCTCGGCGGACTATCTTGACTCGCTCCGAAAGCGGATCGCGAGTGCAGGCCTGCAGTCCCGCGTGTTTCTGCTTCCTCCGGTCCCGATGAGGGAGCTAGTGCCGGAGGCGAGAGCGTTCGATATTGGCTTCTTTGCGCTGCCGGGGCATTCGCTTCACAACGAGTTTGCCCTTCCGAACAAGTTCTTCGAGTACGCGATGGCCGGGCTTGCTCTTTGCGTGAGCAGCTTGTCCGAGATGGCGGGATTGATCTCGAAGTATCAGATCGGCTCCACTTTCGCTGAGATCTCGTCGGAGTCGATCGCGGATGCAGTCAACCAGCTTTCCCGGGATCGGATCGACCAGTACAAGCGCAACTCCTTGGTCGCTGCGCGCGAACTGTGTTGGGAGCAGGAGAGCGTTAAGCTTATCAGTGCACTGAACGCGCTGGTTCCGAGGACCTAGGATCGTGTGCGGCATCTTTGCATCTCTGGGCTTCCCGCCTGACAAGGCTAACATCGATATCGTCAGCCATCGAGGCCCTGACGGATCTGGTTGGAAGGTTTTCGAAACCCCTCGGGGGCCGCTCGCGCTGGGCCACCGTCGCCTCGCGATCATTGATCTGACAGAGGCGGGCCACCAGCCCATGGGGTATGCCGATGGTCGGTACTGGATGGTCTACAACGGGGAGATCTACAACTATCTCGAGCTGAAGGGCGAACTGGAGGCGCTTGGCTGGGTATTCATGAGCTACAGCGACAGCGAGGTGCTGATGGCGGCATATGCCCAGTGGGGCGAGGACGCCTTGCGCCGCTTTATGGGCATGTTCGCCGTTGCCATTTGGGATGCCCGGGAACAGCGCCTATTTCTCGCTCGCGATCGGTTCGGCATTAAGCCGCTCTACCTCGCATCATCCTCGCAGGGTATCGCCGCCGGTTCGGAAATCAAGCAGCTTTTGAACCTGCCGGGTATCTCGCGACGGATGAACGTCGAGCGAGTTCGGGATTTTCTGGCTTCAGGTATCAGCGAGCATACGGCGGAGACGATGTTTGCCGACATTCGCCAGCTGCGTGGCGGCGAGTGTGTGACGCTCGACCTCGCCAAATGGAGGCCCGGCGAAGCTCTTCCAATCCGAAGGTGGTATGGAATTCTCAAGTCAGGCGGGCTGGAACTTTCCGAGCGCGAAGCTGGTGAGAGGTTTCGCGACCTGTTGACCAGAAGCGTGCAGTTGCATCTGCGGTCGGACGTGCCCGTGGGGTCCTGCCTGTCCGGTGGCCTGGACAGCTCGTCCATCGTTTGTTTGATGGATCGCGTGTTGCGCGAGCAGAACGTGGCCGCGCCCATCAACACGATCAGCGCGTGTTACAAGGAAAAGGAAGTCGACGAGCGGCCGTTCATGGAAGCCGTCGTGGATTCTGTTCACAGCAAGCCGCACTACGTGTATCCGACCGTCAATGATGCGATAGAGCAAGCGGAAAAGATCACGTGGCACCAGGACGAGCCATACGGGAGCACGAGCATCTTCGCACAATGGAGCGTCTTTACCGCAGCCAGACAGGCCGGGGTCAAGGTGATGCTCGACGGCCAGGGGGCGGACGAGCAGTTGGCCGGCTATCACAGCGGTTTTCACTACTATATGGCTGACCTGGTCCGGCGGCAAAAATGGTTTGCATTGGCTCGCGCCGTGGAGCAGCGCCGAGTATTTCATGGGCTGTCTTACCTTGATCAGCTTCGAGGGCTGTCGGTTCCCTTCGTTCCGCGAAGGTTCCTCGGACGCGGCAAGCAGATGCTGGGTATGCCCGATTGGCTGGCATCGGATGCGTTCAGAGCGCTTTCGAACAGCGATGCCTTTTCAACGGCCCTGGCCGAGATCGGCGTTGGTTCGGTTCAATCGATTGGCGACCTTTGCGTTGCGATGACGCAAGGATCAAACCTCACCATGCTGCTGCACTGGGAAGATCGGAACAGCATGGCCCACGGCATTGAAGCTCGCGTTCCATTCCTTGATCATAACTTGGTGGAGTTTTCAATCGGACTCGGAGAGTCCCACAAGATCGTGTACGGAGACACCAAGCGTGTGCTCCGACGGGCCATGGCGGGAATGCTTCCGCCCGCTGTAGCAAATCGTCGCGACAAGCTCGGTTTCGCGACGCCGGAGCAAACCTGGTTTCGCGGGCCGCTTCGGCAGGCCATTGAGGCCGGCGTAGAGGATACGCTGGCGCGGTTTCCCGGTCTCTTGCATTCTCAGAACACTCGCCGACTAACGCAGCAGATGCTCACCGGCGACCGTCCACTGGATTTCACGACTTGGCGAATTGTCAACGTTGGCATCTGGGGGCGGGTCTTTGACGTTACGATGTAACGTGGTTTCGTTCTCCGGTCCTCCGATCGGACATCGTCCAGCTGAAAGCAATATCATCGATGTGTGGAATTGCCGGCCTTTTGTCACTGCAGGACGCGCCTGTCGGATTTGCCCAGCGCGCGCTCGACGCGATGGGAGCGCTGATCGCGCATCGTGGACCCGACGGTTACGACCTGTGGACCGATCCCACTTTCCGTGTTGGTCTGGTCCACCGGCGCCTAGCGATCATTGACCTCACGCCTGCTGGCGCTCAGCCGATGGAGGCATCCAACGGAACGGTTATCTCCTACAATGGAGAGATCTACAACTATCTCGAACTGAGAGAGCAACTCTCAGGCGGCTGGACGTTCCAGTCCACGTCGGACACCGAGGTGATTCTCGCCGCCTACAGCAAGTGGGGCGAAGGCTGTGTCGACCATCTGCGCGGGATGTTCGCCTTTGCAATCTGGGACGATCGAAACAAGAAGCTATTTGCTGCTCGCGACCGCTTCGGCATCAAGCCGTTCTACTACACGGTGCAGGAAGAGATCTTGTACTTCGCCTCGGAGGCCAAGGCGCTGCTGCCGTTCCTCGGCAATATCGAGACCGATTCCGAAGCGCTGAGCGAGTATCTCACGTTTCAGTACACGATCGGCAAGAAGACCCTGTTCAAGGGGATATCGTCCTTGCTGCCCGGCCATCTGCTTCGGGTCGAGCGCGACGACGTCGTGACGTCCCGGTATTGGGACGTCCAATACGATGTCGATTTCGACCGCAGCCCGAGCTACTTCGAGCGGCGCTTCACCGAGCTGCTTTCCGACTCGATGCAGGTGCACCTCCGCTCCGACGTTCCGGTCGGCGGCTATGTGTCTGGCGGTCTCGACTCCAGCCTGGTTGCGCTGATGGCGTCCAAGCTGGATCATCGCAGCCGCGACGCGTTTCACGGCCGCTTTCTCGAGTTCCCCGGCTATGACGAGAGCGGCTACGCCAAGACCGTCACCGACCTCGCGGATATGTCGCTCCACATGGTCGACATCACCGCGGCTGACTTCCGGAACAGCATCGCCGACGTGATCTATCACTTGGATTTCCCGGTCGCTGGGCCCGGATCGTTTCCGCAGTACATGGTGTCCGCGCTGGCGGCAAAGAAAGTCAAGGTCGTGCTGGGTGGACAGGGCGGCGACGAGTTGCTTGGCGGCTATGCGCGGTATTTGGTCGCGTACTTCGAGCAATGCATCAAGGCGGCGATCGACGGCACCTACCAGAACGGCCACTACGTGGTCACGATCGACTCGATCGTCCCCAATCTCGGCCTGCTGCGCGAATACAAGCCCATGATCAAGGAATTCTGGCGCGCTGGGCTGTTCGAGGATCTCGATCGGAGGTATTTCCGCCTGGTCGATCGTTCGACTGACATGGTCGGCGAGGTCGATTGGCGCGCGCTGAACAAGGAGGCGGTGTTCGACTCCTTCCGCGCCATCTTCAACAACCAGGACAATGTGCGCAAGGAAGCCTATTTCGACAAGATGACGCACTTCGACTTCAAGTGTCTGTTGCCGGCGCTGCTGCATGTCGAGGACCGGATGAGCATGGCGCATGGGCTGGAGAGCCGCGTGCCGTTGCTGGATCATCCTCTGGTAGAGTTTCTCGCTACCGTCCCGGCCGATGTGAAGTTCATGGGCGGGCAGATGAAGCAGCTCATGAAGACGGCCTACCGCGATATGCTGCCGAAGGCGCTATTGCAACGGCGCGACAAGATGGGTTTCCCGGTGCCGTTGAAGGAGTGGTTCGACGGCGAACTCAAGGACTTTGTTCTGGACATTTTTGGAGAACAGCGTTCGAAGCATCGCCCGTTCTTCAACAGCGACGTCGTGCTCTCCAGCTTCGGCGAGCAATCCCGCTTCTCCCGAAAGACGTGGGGGCTTCTCAGTCTGGAACTCTGGCACCAACGCTTTCACGACCGGGCAGCCGAGTTTCGCGCGATGGTCAAGGCTTAAATTTTTCAATCTGGATGGTGGCTATGAAGATTTTCGTAACCGGCGGAGCCGGACAGGTCGGATCAACGGTCATCGACATGCTGTTGTCGCGTGGCGACTCGGTGGTCGCGATCGACAACTATACGACCGGCAGAGCCGACAATCTCACTAAGCACAACAATCTGACCTTGGTCGAGGACTCGATTACAAACGCCGAAGTGATCGATCGGTTGTTTTCCGACTTCCAGCCAGAAGTCGTCATTCACACGGCCGCATCCTACAAGGATCCCGAAGACTGGAGCAGCGATGCGTTGGTGAACGCGGTCGGGACGGCCAATGTTGCGAAGGCTTGCAAGACCTTCGGCGTATCCCGTCTCGTCTACTTCCAGACGGCGCTCTGCTATGGCACGAAGCCGCTGCAATCGCCCATCCCGCTCGATCATCCCATCAATCCCGTCAATTCCAGCTACGCCATCTCGAAGACTGCGGGTGAAAATTATGTGCAGTTCTCCGGAGTGGAATGGGTGACGTTCCGCCTCGCCAATGTGATCGGGCCAAGAAACGTGTCGGGTCCGCTGCCGATCTTCTACGGACGGCTGGCCAAGGGGCAGAAGTGCTTCGTCACTCCCGCGCGTCGGGACTTCTGCTATGCGGGTGATCTCGCCCGCGTCGTCGTCAAGGCGGCCGATGGCGTTGGTCGCGGCACTTATCACTTCTCTTCGGGCAAAGACGTTGCCATCAAGGAACTCTACGATTCGGTGGTGCGGGCCATGAAGATCAATGATTACCCAGAGCCGGAAGTGAAGCCGCTCGGCCCGGACGATGCACCTTCGATCCTGCTCGATCCGGAACGCACGTTCAAGGATTTCGGCGCCGTCGAATTCACCTCGCTCGACGAGATCGCCCGGCTGTCTGTTGAGCGCTGGCAAAAGGACGGTGTGGTCGGCGGCTATACCCACCTGAAGGAAGCGCGCGCGGAAATCCGCACCTGATCTCATCGGAACGACGAGATGCGCATCATCATCACTGGCGGCGCGGGCTGCCTCGGGTCGAACCTTATCGAGCATTGGTTGCCCCAGGGCCACGAGATTCTCGTTATCGACAATTTCGCTACTGGCAAGCGCCAGGTTGTGCCGGAGCTTCCCGGCTTGACCTTGATCGAAGGTTCGGTCGCCGATCGGGGTCTCGTTGCTTCGGCCTTCGAAAGGTTTCGCCCGACGCATGTTGTGCATTCGGCGGCCTCCTATAAGGATCCAGCGAATTGGCGCGAAGACGTCGCAACTAACGTCGACGGCACCGTGAATGTCATGGAAGCGGCGCGTACAGTCGGTGCGAGCCGGATCCTGAACTTCCAGACTGTTTTGTGCTATGGTCGGCCGGACAGCACCCCGATTCCGGTCGAGCATCCACTGCGGCCATTCACGAGCTATGGCATCTCGAAGGTAGCCGGTGAACAATATCTGGCGATGAGCGGCCTGCCTTACATGTCGCTGCGGCTCGCCAACGTGACCGGGCCTCGTCTGGCGATCGGTCCGATCCCGACCTTCTACAAGCGCCTCAAGGCAGGGCAGGGCTGTTTCTGCACCGATGCGCAGCGCGACTTCCTCGACATGTCCGACTTCCTGGCCGCGGTCGATCTCGCGATGGCCGAGCAGGCGCCGACCGGGGTCTTCAACGTCTCGAGCGGGATCGGCCATTCGATCAAGGAAATCTACGACCTCGTGCGGTCCCACCTCGGACTGCCGGCCGATCCCGACGTGAAAGTGGTGCCGGTGGGCGAAGACGACGTGCCGTCCGTTGTTCCGGATCCGAGCCGGACCCGCGCGCTGCTCGGATGGCAGGCCAAGGTGCCGTTCGATGAGACCATTCGGCGTCTCCTTGCATGGTACGACGCCCATGGCGTGAGCGATGTCTATAGTCACTTGGCGGCACCAAAGAGCTGATCATGAAGTCATTCAACGGATCGACCATACTCGTCGTCGGCGGAGCCGGGTTCGTCGGCTCAAATCTCGTCCGGCTGCTGCTCGAGCAAGCGCCGGCCAAGATCATCGTCGTAGACAATCTTTTGTCGGCAGACGCCTCGAACGTGCCGCGAGATCCCCGGATCCAGTTCGTGTCGCGTCCGATCACCGATGACGCCGTGCTCGCCGCATTGCCCGAAGATCTCGACTTCGCGTTCCATCTGGCGTGTTTCCACGGCAACCAGTCGTCGATTGCCGATCCAATTGCGGATCACGACAACAACACGCTGACCAGCCTGAAGTTGTTCGAACGGCTCAAGGGCATCCGCTCGCTGCGGAAGGTGGTGTATGCCGCGGCGGGTTGCGCGGTGGCCGAGAAGACCTTCGATGGCGCGTCGGCGACGACGGAGGATGCTCCGGTCTCGCTGTACCACGACAGCCCCTACTCGATCTCCAAGCTGATCGGGGAGATGTATGGCAACTACTATTTCTCCCGCTACAAGCTACCCTTCGTGAAGGCGCGATTCCAGAACGTCTATGGTCCGGGCGAGATACTGGGAGCCGGGCGCTGGCGCGGCACCGTTCACACGGTCTGGCGGAACGTCACCCCGACCTTCATCTGGAAGGCGCTCAACGACGAGGCACTTCCCGTCGAGAATGGCGGGATCGCGTCCCGCGACTTTATCTATGTCGAGGACATGGCGCGGGGATTGATGGCTTGCGCGCTCTCGGGCGATCCCGGCGAGATCTACAATCTTGCCTCGGGCGTCGAGACCAGCATCCTCGAACTGGCGAAGCGGGTGAACGCGATCGCCGGCAACCAGACGCCGATCGCGCTGACGCCGGCGCGTGACTGGGACAGGTCGGGCCAGCGCTTCGGTGATCCCGCGAAGGCGCGCGAGAAGCTCGGGTTCGCGGCGAGCGTCGCGCATGAAGAGGGCCTGCGTCGGACCGTTGCGTGGACGCGGGAGAATCGCGATCGCATCCTCGGCTGCATGCGCAACCATATTGCGCATGTGCCCGACGTCGCGAAGTATTCCTAATGTCCGTCAAAATTCTCACTGTGGTCGGTGCGCGACCGCAGTTCATCAAGGCCGCAGCGGTCAGCCGGGCCATCCGCGAAACGGATGGATTGGCGGAAGTGATGATTCACACCGGCCAGCATTTCGACGCAAACATGTCCGACCTGTTCTTCGAGGAATTATCCATCCCGAAGCCGAAGCATCATCTGGACATCAATGGCGGCGGCCACGGCGACATGACCGGGCGAATGCTGATGGCGATCGAGCCGATCCTGTTTGCCGAAAAGCCGGACTGGGTTGTGGTGTATGGCGACACGAATTCGACGCTGGCCGGCTCGCTGGCGGCCGCTAAGCTCCACATTCCGGTGGCCCACGTCGAGGCCGGGCTCCGTTCCTTCAACCGGCGCATGCCCGAGGAACTGAACCGGATCGTGACGGATCATCTCTCGACACTTCACTTCTGTCCGACCGCGACAGCGATTGCGAACCTGGCGGCAGAGGGTGTGGTGAAGGGCGTACATCACGTCGGCGACGTGATGTATGACGCTACCTTGTTCGCTTTGGAGAAGGCCGAGATCAGTTCGACGATTCTGAGCAAATTGCAGCTGCAATCCAAGCAATATGCGCTTGCTACGGTCCATCGCGCGGAGAATACGGATGATCCGGAGCAGCTCCGCGACGTCGTGCAGTTCCTGCTGGAACAGTCGCGCGGGCGAACGGTCGTGCTGCCGTTGCATCCGCGGACCCGGCAGGCCGCTGCGCGGCTCGGTGTGAGTCTGGAGGGATTGCATATCATCGAGCCGGTCGGCTATCTCGACATGGCCAAACTGCTGCGCCACGCTACCGAAGTGTATACGGACTCTGGCGGCCTCCAGAAGGAAGCTTACTTTCATCGCGTGCCATGTGTTACACTACGTGACGAGACCGAATGGACCGAGACTGTGAGTAGCGGCTGGAATCGACTCTGGAGAGGGCCGGAGTTGGCCCTGCGACGTGACATTGAAGAGTACGGGACCGGTCGCGCAGCCCATGATGTCATCCGGCTATTGAGTTCTTGTGCTTCACGGTAGGCTGGATCGCTGCTCCGGAACCTAATCGAAGAGCTGTTGTCTTGCGTGAGAGACCAAGAGAGCAGTCTTGCTCCCTTATGCCGGGCAACGAGTAGTCCATGTGTGTGACTGCGCCTTGGTAGTGTTTCTTACTCCTCTTCCAGGATTGCAGCTTCGTCCTTATCACGATAACTCAGCTTTCGAGTTTGTCGTTTTTTGAGCCGGTCATCGTAGCGGCCTACCAAGAGTGATGAAATGAATTCTAAACTAATCGAAAAATTCGAAGCCAGAACGGCCATAATCGGTATCGTTGGCTTAGGCTATGTCGGCTTGCCACTTATGCTTCGCTACTGCGAAGTGGGTTACAAGGTTATCGGTTTCGATATCGATCAGACAAAAGTCGATGCGCTTCGCGCTGGCCAGTCCTATATCGAACATATATCGAGCGACAGCATCAGGGGCGCAACGGGGCTCGGCTTCGAGTCGACCACGGACTTCTCTCGTGCGAGGGAGGTCGATGCACTCATTCTTTGCGTTCCGACCCCGCTCAACAAATATCGCGAGCCTGATCTCAGCTTCGTGCTGAATACGACGGAGTCGCTTCTGCCTTACCTCCATCAGGGAATGGCGCTATCGCTCGAAAGCACGACCTATCCCGGTACGACCGACGAGGAGTTGAAGCCACGCATCGAGAAGTGCGGGTTCATCGTTGGGCGTGACATCTTTCTTGTCTTCTCGCCGGAACGCGAAGATCCTGGCAACCAGAATTTCTCGACCCGGTCGATCCCGAAGGTGTGCGGCGGTTGCACGCCGGCGTGTCTCGAGGCCGGCATCGCGCTCTACCGTCAGGTGATCGATAAGGTCGTTCCGGTCAGCTCGACGCAGGCCGCCGAACTGACGAAGTTGCTCGAGAACATCCATCGCTCGGTCAACATCGGTCTGGTCAATGAGATGAAGATGGTCGCCGACAAGATGGGGATCGACATTCACGAGGTGATCCGCGCCGCCGCGACCAAGCCGTTCGGGTTTGTGCCATACTACCCTGGTCCTGGCATCGGCGGACACTGCATACCGATCGACCCCTTCTATCTGACCTGGAAAGCGCGGGAATACGGTATGCATACGCGCTTCATCGAGCTGGCGGGGGAGATCAATTCCTCGATGCCGGACTACGTCGTGTCGAAGATCTCGCTGGCCCTGAACCAGAGGAGCAAATCGATCAACGGGAGCTCGATCCTGGTTCTCGGGATCGCCTACAAAAAGAATGTCGACGACGTTCGTGAATCGCCTTCGGTGCAGTTGATGGAGATGCTGCGCGATCTCGGCGCCAAGGTTGCCTACAGCGACCCTCACGTTCCTTCGTTCCCGAAGATGCGTGCGCATTCATTCGATCTGTCAAGCGTGGCGCTCACGGCTGACAACCTGAGCAGGTTCGATTGCATCCTGCTGGCAACTGATCACGACAAGTTCGACTATGAGCTGCTACGCGCGTGTGCGCCGCTGCTCGTCGATTGTCGCGGGAAGTTTCTGCAACCCGCCGACAATATCATCCGCGCCTAGAGCCTTTTCCGTTCCGATGGAATCGGAACGGGGCTCTGTGTTCTTGTCTTGACGCGTTTTCTTCACGCGAACCGGTATCCACTTCGCTCGAAAACGCTCCAGGTGTACCGAGCGCGTTTCGGCTGCCGATTCGATCGTCGGGGACTGCAAGGTCGGAAAGGCACTCTTAGCTGGTGCCGACGACCGCAGTCGTCTTTGGCTGTTCGACCGCCGCGTTCGTCACGGTTGAGGTTTGGTCGAAGGCGGATCGCGGAGCGACATACCAGAGCAGGAACAGCAACCCGACGCCATTCGTCAGCAAGGCCGTCGAGAGCGGTACGTTGAGCAGAACCTGGGGCAGAATCCCGGTGGATAGCAGCACGAATCGCGGCGGCAGTCCGGAAGACAGGCGATTGCCAAGGGCGATGATCAGGCCGCAAACCAGTGCGGACACCGGTGCGAGCACGAGACCGACGGATGCAACTCCTTCGGTCGCGAACAATGAAGCATTGAAGGCGCCGAGCTCGTAGGCTTTGGCCATGACGGCCCAAATGGGCTCGTCGTAGGGGCATGCAATCACAAACTTCACGACGTTGATCTGACAGAAGTGGGTCAGAGGATGCCCCGAGAAGTAGTTGTTGTAAACTTCGAGGGCAAGCGACGGGATTGCAATCATCCTGTTGTTGACGATGCCGAAATACACCATTCCGGGCTTGAGTGGAATCAGGCCGGCTTTGTACAGCAGCGCACAGACGACACCAACGAACACAGGCAGGAAGAACGAGAGGATCGTTGCTGTGCGAGCCTCGACCAACTTGCTGACGAGTGCGAGAAACAGCAGCCAGACTGGAGCGAACAGCGCCATCTTGGTCAGCATGATCGGATAGAAAAGCAGCATCAGAAATAGCGCGACCCCCGCCTGAATGATCCGTTTGCTGACGACGAAGCAGGCAAAGGCGAACGGCAACAGGGCGCTTGAGAAGATCCAGACCGCGTATCGGAGGTAGACAGGCAACGCCACCTCAGCGCGATATTTGTACATCTCGGTGAGGTCGACCAGCTTGAGGTTGTAGAGAGAGCCGATGCCGATGATCGCGGCCGAGGCAATCAGGATGACGGAAGGCAGTTTGTGGAAGGCGCGTGCGGGTATCACGACGGCCTGCCGCACCGGTGCGGTGATGAACAGCGCGGGTGCGAGGAATACCAGGGCCGAAAGCACGATCGAGGTCAGCGCCAGGCGGTGATCGTAGTCAAGCAGCGAAAATTCGATCAGCCAGAGATATCCCAGGACCAGGATATAAAAGTAAAAGCCGACCAGGTAGCCAAAGCTGAAGCGTCCGATCGCGAACAGAAGTACGACCGGGCTGAACGCCACTACATTCAGGACTGCAGCGGCAAGGTGCGACTGGTCGGAACCGAGGACGCCCGGGAACGAATCGACAGCCGTGATGAAGTACAACGAAACGGCGCAAACCAATATGTGCGCATAGGCGAGCACGGCAAGTCTGGCCTGGGGCCACCCGAAATCGGGCACCAGCTGAACAGCGCGATCGTTCATCCTCATTTACCGCCGTGTCGGGCTCTGGGTCTGGATTGTTTCATTGGTTGGTCATCGCATTCGGCAGGGACATGGCACGGTCCGGTCGGAACGACAAGATCATGCCGAGATATCCTTATGCCTCATTCCAGGATTCCTGCCGCGTGAAATAGATGCCACCTACGGCTTGGACAGGGCAGTCTGTGGTAGGCCTTGCTGGCCTCCCCGGCGCAAGGCCTTGCCTTATCCCGGGTTTTCTGGGTAATGGAACGCTGTCGTGCGGCTCGCAAGGCCGCTTGTTCCCTCGGCTTTTCGGCTGACTGCAACGGTCGGCTGCGAGACAAGACAGGGCCTGTTGCATGATCAGATTTGGCCTGCTCGGGTGCGGGCGTATCGCGAAGCGCCATTCCGATCTCCTCGGTGGCAATCACATCGAGGGGGCGAGTCTGGTCGCGGTCTGCGATCCGGTTCGCGCGCGCGCCGATGCGGTGGCCGGGAAGTTCGGCGTTCCGGCCCATTACGACATGGACGAATTCCTGGCGCGCAAGGATATTGATGCCGTTGCCGTGCTGACACCGAGTGGGCTGCATCCTGCGCATGTGATCGCCTGCGCCAAAGCCGGCAAGCACGTCGTGGTCGAGAAGCCGATGGCGTTGCGGCTGCAGGATGCCGACGACATGATCCGGGCCTGCGACGAGGCCGGCGTCAAGATGTTCATCGTCAAGCAGAACCGGTTCAACGTGCCGGTGGTCAAGGCGCGCGAGGCGCTGGATGCCGGCCGCTTCGGCAAGCTCATCCTGGGCACCGTCCGGGTGCGCTGGTGCCGTGACCAGGGCTACTACGACCAGGACGATTGGCGCGGCACCTGGGCCTATGACGGCGGCGTGCTGACCAACCAGGCGAGCCACCATGTCGACATGCTGGAGTGGTTCTTCGGCGACGTCGTGAGCGTGCATGCACGGGCGGCGACGGCGCTCGCCAGGATCGAAACCGAGGACACGGCCGTCGCGACCTTGAAGTTCCGCAACGGCGCGCTTGGCATCATCGAGGCGACCACCGCGGCGCGGCCGACCGATCTCGAGGGCTCGCTGTCGATCCTCGGCGAAAAGGGCACGGTCGAGATCTCCGGCTTCGCGGTCAACCAGATCCGGCACTGGCGCTTTGTCGACGAGCTG
>CALRXG020000026.1:0-26578 GCA_943372075.1 Bordetella parapertussis
CATGGGAGCGCGACGCGATCGCGCTGGTGCTCGGCGACTAGGCGGTGCCGCTCGCACGCGCGGCGGCGCTGCTGGTTGCCTGACCGCCGGGTTGGCGCGGATCAATGCCGCGCCAGCAGCACCACGATGATGACGGCGAGGATCGCGCACAGCATCTTCCAGAACGTCACGGGATCGCGGTCATGCAGCGATTTGCGGGCCGGGACGGCGGGGCCGGCCCAGGTCGCGCCGTTCTCCAGCTCGTGCGCGAACTCGATGGCGTCGCCGAAGCGCTGGGCCGGCTCGACGCTGAGCGCCTTGCCGATCACGGCATCGAGCCAGGCCGGCAGGTCCGGCCGGTAGCGTGACAGCGGCGCCGGCTTGCCGAAGCGCGGCCGCGAGAACGGCTCGATCTCGCCGAACGGATAGTTCGCGGTGAACATCCGGTAGACCGTCACCCCGAGCGCGAACAGGTCCGAGGCCTCGTCGCCGGCCTTGCCGCCGAACAATTCGGGCGCCATGTAGCTCGCGGTGCCCGGAATGTCCTCGGCGGGAAAATCCTCCAGCAGCGGCACCCGCGCGACGCCGAGATCGACCAGCCGCATTCCGCCATCCCTGAGCAGGATCACATTGTCTGGCTTGATGTCGCGATGGATGATGCCGGCGCGGTGCAGCGCCGTGACCGCGCGCACCAGCTTGGTGGCGATGCCGATGCCTTCGGCAAGCGATAGCCGTGGCGCGCGCTTGAGCCGCTGTTCCAGCGTTTCGCCTTCATAGAGCGGCATTGCCGAATAGAGCCTGGTCTGCCGTTCGGCCGGCACCTCGATGATCTCGCCGATCCACAGGCTGCGCACCCGCGCGGCGACCCAGGCCTCGCGCACGAAAGCGAGGCGGTAGGAGCCCTCGCTGGCGACCCGCGGATGCGGAAACTTCAGCACGACCTCGCGGCCGGCGCGCCTGTCGGTCGCCTTGAACAGGCGGCTGTAGCGTCCGTCGGACAGCACGTCGCCAAGCACGAAATCGTCGATCACGGCGCCGGTCTCGGGCAGGTCGAGGATCGGCAGCGTTGCGATCGCGTGCGTAAGCTCGTCGCGATCCGCCGGCGGCAGGTCGACGATGTCGAGCACCGACGCAGTGGCGTTGTCGCTGCCGCCGGCCGCGAGGGCGGCCTCGACGATGCCGTGTGCCGACTCCTCCGGCGGCGTGCGTTCCTCAAGCAACTGCTGGAGGCGGGGATCGCCGAGCGCGCCATGAACTCCGTCGCTGCAAATCAGGAGACGGTCATGCTGCCGGAGCCCCACTGACGTATACTCGAAGCGGGCAAACTCCTCGAAGCCGATGGCGCGGTTGAGCATGTGCGCAAGCTCGCCGCGGCCGGCGATATGGTCCTGCGTCAAGCGCTCCAATCGTCCTTCGCTCAGGCGGTAGACGCGGGTGTCGCCGATATGGATCACATGGCACGTCCGTCGCGACAGGATAACGGAGGAGAAGGCGCAGGCCATGCCGCTGCGCGCGGCATCGACGCGGCCCTGGCCATAAATCCAGCTGTTGGCGGCCTCCAGTGCCCGCGCGGCGCGACGCCGAACGCCGAGCGTCTCCGGCAGGGAATAATAGGCGTCGATGAAGCTGCGAACAGAGATCTCCGCGGCCTCGCGTCCGCCCTTGTGGCCGCCGACACCGTCGGCGACCGCTGCGACGACATCGCGATGCACCGTGCCCGGGCCACCCAGGCAGGCCGCGACATAATCTTCATTGGCGGCGCGCTTGCCGGTCTCGCTGGCGAAACCGACGCGAACGCCCAAGTCCGGTTGCGCGCCGTTTGCCACGTCCGAGCTATCCTCTCCCCGGGGAGCGGGCCCTTAGACGCGCGCTCCCGACACCGCGCCCCAGGTGGTGCGCCAGCGGACCTTGACCATCGCAAGTCCGATGAAGCCAAGCAACGCCAGCGCGCCGAAGAACAGGAAGCCGGCGCCGAAGCCGCCGGTCATGCCTTTGGCGGTGCCGAGGGTTTGCGCCAGGAAGAAGCCGCCGATGCCGCCGGCGCAACCGACGAGGCCGGTCATCAGGCCGATCTCCTGGCGGAAGCGGAGCGGGATCAGCTGGAACACGGCGCCATTGCCCATGCCGAGCGCCAGCACGCCGATCGAGAACAGCAGCACCGAGATCCAGGCGATCCGCGGCATGTTACTCAATGCCCAACCGCCTTGCGTCGGCGCCGCCGGTCCCTCCGGCATGAAGGCGATCACGACATAGGCCGCGACGACGACACCGAACAGGATCGACAGCGAACGAATGCCGCCGATCCGATCGGCAATCATGCCGCCCACGGGGCGGAATCCGGAGCCGAAGGCGACGATCAGCGCGACCAGCATGCCGGCCGCGACACCCGAGACGTGATACTGCACCGTGAAATACAGCGGCAATGCGTTGGCGAGGCCGACGAAACCGCCGAAGGTGATGAAGTAGAAGAACATGAACCAACGGGTATCGGAGTCCTTCAGCAGCGTGCCGTAGGCCTTCAGCGAAATCGGCTTGCGTTCGCCCGGCGCGTCCTTGGCGGCGAATGCGTAATAGGCCAGCACCATCAGCATCGGAATCAGCAGGCATCCGAATACGGCCTGCCAGCCCCAATGCTCGGCGATCGAGGGCGCCAGTAGGGTATCGAGCACGACGCCCATATTGCCGGCGCCGGCGATGCCCATCACGACGCCCTGATATTGCGGCGGATACCAACGGCTGGCCTGCGGCAGGGCGACCGCGAACGAAGCGCCGCCGACGCCGAGTGCGATGCCGAACAGCTCGATCGCGAGCTTGCTGTTCAATCCGAACTGCCAGACCGCTAGGGTCGCGGCGATCACCACGAGCTGGGCAATGATGCCGGTGCGCTTGGCGCCAATGACGTCGGCGAGAATGCCCATCGGCACACGCAGCAGGGCACCGGCCAGCACGGGGATGGCGACGAGGGTGAACTTCTCGTTCACGGCCAGATTCATGTCGCGCGCGATGTAGACGATCAATGGTCCGAGCGCGACCCACGCCATGAAACTGATGTCGAAGTACAGGAACGCGGCGAGCAGTGTCGGCCAGTGACCGGCTTTCTTGAACTCGGCAAGTTTCATCGCAAGCATCTCGCGCTGATGCGGCTGAGACAGCCGCAGACGCGCGGCACTCTCGGGCGCAGACAAATCGAATGTGGGTGAATGTGCGAGCGCGCTCGTCGTTGAGACGCACTCCGGCAACAGATGAGGTCAGCAATTTGCGTGCCATCGCATCGATCGTGCCGCTTTGCCTTGCAGTCGCAAGACGTTGCCGCGAGATCGCGAACTGCATTCGGCGATCGGAGTTGGCTTGGCTCGCGGCATGCACCGCCGCGCAAACGCGCACGCTGATGCTTTCTTGTGCGATGCGCTCCGGGCAAGCGACAGCGCTTCGATGGCGCGTTCGCAATCGTCGTCGCTAACGTCGATGCTGTGATGCACAAGAGATCATCGGCGTGGCTAAAAAATCGGCCGGCTATTGCGATGGCGCGTCATCGGGCGGATTCGATGCGCCTCGAAACCAATTGATTTTGTTGTCAGATTTGCCTTCCGGGATTTGGCACGCGTTTTGAATACCGATCAATAACGGAACATCGATCGTCATTGAGGACGGTCTGCGCCCGCGGCTGGGCTTCCTAACAACTCCAAACCTCTATCGGTGTCGATCAACGACGCGCGCGCGTCGCTGGGCAACGCCATCGGATTTGAAAGGCAGACCATGCTCGACAAGGTGACGAAGCAAAAGCTGGTGGTGATCGGCAACGGGATGGCCGGCATCCGCACGGTTGAGGCGCTGCTCGAGCGCGCACCCGATCTCTACGACATCACGGTGTTCGGCTCGGAGCCGTACGGCAACTACAACCGCATCCTGCTGTCGCCGGTGCTTGCCGGCGAGAAGACCGTCGACGACATCATGCTCAACACGGTCGACTGGTACGAAGACAACAACATCACGCTGCGCAAGGGTGAGACGGTTACCATGATCGACCGCCGCACCTGCGAGGTCGTCACCGAGGCGGGCGCGCGTGTTCCCTATGACCGGTTGCTGATCGCGACGGGCTCGAACCCGATCGTGCTGCCACTGCCGGGCAAGGAGCTGCCTGGGGTGATCGGCTTCCGCGATATCCACGACGTCGATCGCATGATCAAGGCCTCGACCGACTATCGCAACGCGGTCGTGATCGGTGGTGGCCTGCTTGGCCTTGAAGCCGCCAACGGCTTGATGAAGCGCGGCATGAACGTCACGGTGGTGCATCTGCTCGACACCTTGATGGAACGCCAGCTCGACCCTGTGGCTGGTGGTCTGCTGCGCAAGTCGCTGGAAGAGCGCGGCATGGTGTTCAAGATGCCGGCGCAGACCCAGGCGATCCTCGGCGAGGACCGCGTCACCGGCGTGCGCTTCGGCGACGCCACCGAGCTGCCGGCTGACCTGGTGGTGATGGCGGTCGGCATCCGTCCGAACTTCGAGCTCGCCAAGAAGGCCGGGCTCCATTGCGAGCGCGGTATCGTCGTCTCCGACACCATGCAGACCTATGACGGTCGGATCTATGCGGTCGGCGAATGCGTGCAGCACCGCCGCCAGACCTACGGTCTGGTCGCGCCGCTGTTCGATCAGGCCAAGGTCTGCGCCAACCACCTCGCGATGAAGGGCTTTGCCACCTATGACGGCTCGGTCACCTCGACCAAGCTGAAGGTCACCGGCATCGACCTGTTCTCGGCCGGCGATTTCGCGCCAGGGCCGGACAAGGAGGAGATCGTGCTGCAGGACGCCAATCGCGGCGTCTACAAGCGCATCATCCTGAAGGACAAGAAGATCGTCGGCGCCGTGCTCTATGGCGACACCATCGACGGCCCCTGGTACTTCCAGCATCTGCGCGACGGCACCGACGTCACGCACATGCGCGAGCGCCTGGTGTTCGGCGCCGCCAATCTCGGCGAGGGCGGCGTCAGCGGCCAGAACTCGGTGGCCGCGATGAGCGACGAGACCGAGATCTGCGGCTGCAACGGCGTCTGCAAGGGCGCGATCGTCAAGGCGATCAGCGACAAGAAGTTGTTCACGCTCGACGACGTCCGCGCTCATACCAAGGCTTCGTCGTCCTGCGGTTCCTGCACCGGCCTGGTCGAGCAGGTGCTGGCGTTCACGCTCGGCGGCGACTATTCGGCGGCGCCGAAGGTCAAGCCGCTGTGCAAGTGCACCGACCACAGCCACGACGACGTCCGCCGCGTCATCGTCGAGCAGCAGCTCAAGACCATTCCGGCCGTGATGCGCTTCATGGAGTGGAAGACGCTCAATGGCTGCCATTCCTGCCGTCCCGCGCTGAACTACTATCTGCTCGCGACCTGGCCCGGCGAATATCGCGACGACCAGCAGTCGCGCTTCATCAATGAGCGCGTCCACGCCAATATCCAGAAGGACGGCACCTATTCGGTGGTGCCGCGGATGTGGGGCGGCGTCACCACGCCGAGCGAGCTGCGTGCGATCGCCGATGTTGCGGAAAAGTTCAATATCCCGACGGTCAAGGTCACCGGCGGCCAGCGCATCGACCTGCTCGGCGTCAAGAAGGAGGACCTGCCAGCGGTGTGGGCCGATCTCAACGACGCCGGCATGGTGTCGGGCCACGCCTATGCCAAGGGTCTGCGCACGGTGAAGACCTGCGTCGGCTCGGAGTGGTGCCGCTTCGGCACCCAGGACTCCACCGGCCTCGGCGTCAAGCTCGAGAAGTTCATGTGGGGCTCGTGGACTCCGGCCAAGGTCAAGCTCGGCGTCTCGGGCTGCCCGCGCAATTGCGCGGAAGCAACCTGCAAGGACGTCGGCGTGGTCTGCGTCGATTCCGGCTACGAAATTCATTTCGCCGGCGCCGCGGGCTTGCACATCAAGGGTACTGAGTTCCTGACCAAGGTCGAGACCGAGGACGAGACGATCGAGGTGATCGTCGCACTGACCCAGCTCTACCGCGAGGAGGGCTGGTATCTCGAGCGCATGTACAAATGGTGCGACCGCGTCGGTCTCGAGCAGATCAGGAAGCGGGTGGTCGACGACGTCAAGAACCGCAAGGCGCTGTTCGCCCGTTTCGCCCATTCGCAGCAGTTCGCCCAGACCGATCCATGGGCTGAGCGCGCCAGCCGCGGCGTCGACCGCAACGAGTTCGCGCCTCTCGCCGAATTGGAGCTCGCATGACCAGCTGGATCGAGATCGGCGCGCTCGACGACATTCCGCGGCTCGGCTCGCGCGTGGTGCGAACGCCCCGTGGCAACATCGCGGTGTTCCGCACCGAGGGCGACGAGGTGTTCGCGCTCGACGACCGCTGCCCGCACAAGGGCGGGCCGCTGTCGCAGGGCATTGTGCACAACAAGCGCGTGACGTGCCCGCTGCACAATTTCGTCATCGAGCTCGCGAGCGGGCAGGCGGTCGCACCCGATGAGGGCTGCACGCATACCCATCCGGCCAAGGTCGAGAACGGCGTGGTCTGGCTGTCGGTGCGGCAGGCGGTTGCGGTGAGCTGAGCAATCAGGCATGTCCGTCAAGACCACGTGTCCCTATTGCGGTGTCGGTTGTGGCGTCATCGCCTCGAGGGACGCGGCGGGCGTCGTCCGAGTCGAGGGGGACAAGCAGCATCCGGCCAATTTCGGCCGGCTCTGCAGCAAGGGCTCGGCGCTCGCCGAGACCATCGATCTCGATGGGCGCCTGCTTGAACCTTTTGTCGACGGCGCGCCGACCACGTGGGACGCCGCGCTCGATCGCGTCGCTGACGGCTTTGGCCGGATCATCAGGGAGCACGGGCCCGACGCGGTCGCGTTCTATGTCTCCGGCCAGCTGCTGACCGAGGACTATTACGTCATCAACAAGCTCGCCAAGGGTTTTGTCGGCACCGCCAATATCGACACCAATTCGCGGCTGTGCATGGCCTCCAGTGTGGCCGGGCACAAGCGCGCCTTTGGCAGCGACACAGTGCCGGGCTGCTACGAGGATCTCGAGCAGGCCGACCTTCTGGTGCTGGTCGGCTCCAACGCCGCCTGGTGCCATCCGATCCTGCACCAGCGCATGCTGGCCGCAAAGGAGAACAACCCGGCCTGCAAGATCGTGGTGATCGATCCGCGCCGCACCGCGACCTGCGAGGGCGCCGATCTGCATTTGCCGCTGCGTTCCGGCAGCGACAGCGTGCTGTTCAACGGGCTGTTCGCGTTCCTCGCCGGCAGCAATGCGGTCGATCGCGGCTTCGTCGGGAATTGCACGACCGGCGTCGTTGACGCGCTCAAGCAGGTGGCCGGGCAGACCCTGGCACAGACGGCCGCGACCTGCGGCCTGACCGAAGGCGCGGTCGGCCTGTTCTTCGACTGGTTCACCCGGACCGAACGCGTCGTCACGCTCTATTCGCAAGGTATCAACCAGTCGTCGAGCGGCGTCGACAAGGTCAACGCCATCATCAACTGCCATCTGTTGACCGGGCGTATCGGCCGTCCCGGCATGGGGCCGTTCTCGCTGACCGGCCAGCCCAATGCGATGGGCGGCCGCGAGGTCGGTGGGCTCGCCAACCAGCTGGCCGCGCATATGGAGATCGAGAATCCGGCGCATCGCGAGCTGGTGCAGCGGTTCTGGCGCGCGCCCGTGATCGCGGAGAAGGCAGGGCTGAAGGCGGTCGACATGTTCGACGCGATCGCCGACGGCCGCATCAAGGCGGTGTGGATCATCTCGACCAATCCGGTGGTGAGCCTGCCCGACGCCGATCGCGCCCGTGCCGCACTCGACGCCTGCGAGCTCGTCGTGGTGACGGACTGCATGCGCGACACCGACACCACGCGGCATGCCGACGTGCTGCTGCCGGCGCTGGCGTGGGGCGAGAAGGACGGCACCGTCACCAATTCCGAGCGCCGGATCTCGCGGCAGCGGCCGTTTCTCACGGCGCCGGGCGAGGCGCGCGCCGACTGGCGCATCATCTGCGACGTCGCCACCCGCATTGGATATGCCGGATTCGACTACGCTTCGGCCGCCGAGGTGTTTCGCGAGCACGCCGAACTGTCGGGCTTCGAGAACGACGGCCGTCGTGATTTCGACATCTCGGCGTTGGCTGCGCTCGACGAGGGCGCCTATGACGCGCTGGCGCCGGTGCAGTGGCCGGTGACATCAGATGCGCCAGACGGCACGCCGCGGATGTTCGAGAGCCAGACATTCTTCACGCCCGACCGCAAGGCGCGCTTCGTGCCGGTCGCACCGCGCGCGGCGCGCAACGCCACCAGCCGTGACTTTCCGCTAGTGCTCAACACGGGCCGCGTCCGCGATCAGTGGCACACCATGACCCGGACCGGCAAAACCGGACGGCTGCTGTCGCATATCTTCGAGCCCTACGCCGAGTTTCACCCCGAGGACGCGCGGCAGGCCGGCCTGCAAAACGACGGGCTGGTGCGGCTGACCAGCAACTGGGGCGAGATGATCGCGCGTGTCGTGGTCACCGCCGACCAGCGCCGCGGCTGCGTGTTCGTGCCGATGCACTGGAACGAGGAGTTTGCCGGCGAGGGGCGCGTCAACGCGCTGGTCAATCCGGCGGTCGATCCGCTGTCCGGCCAGCCTGAGTCGAAACACACGCCAGTCAAGGCCGATCCTTACGCGCCGAAATGGCACGCCTTCATCCTGAGCCGCGATGCGATCAAGCGTCCGACGGGTGGCTATTGGGTCTACGGCAAGGCCGGCGATGGCACGCGGCTGGAGCTTGCGCTCGACGTCCGCCCGGAGAGCTGGCGCGATTGGGCGCGGGCGCAGCTCGGGCTCGACGGCGTCGAGATCGAATGGCTCGCCTATCGCGATCCGGCGGCGGGCCGCTTCCGCTACGCCGCGGTGCGCGACGGCCGGCTCGTGGGCTGCGTGTTCATTGCGCCGGATCACGCGCTGCCGTCGCGGGCCTGGCTGACGGGGCTGTTCGCCGAGCAGCAATTGTCGGCCAATGCGCGAATGTCGCTGCTTGCCGGACGGCCGTTCGGCGCCGGCGAGGATGTCGGTCCGATCGTCTGCTCGTGCTTCAGCGTCGGACGGCACCAGATCACCGCCGAGATCAGGAAGGGTGCCGCCAGCGTCGAGGCGATCGGCCGCTGCCTGAAGGCCGGCACCAATTGCGGCGGCTGCAAGCCAGAGATCGGCAAGCTGATCGGCGCCGCCGCGCAGCCGCGGCAGGCCGTCGCGTCCTGAAGGTCCCGCAATCCGCTCGCGGCGAGTTGGCTAACAGCCGCGGCAGATGCTCTTCAGCTTGCTGTTGAGCAGACGGTCCTCCTCGTCGGAGGCCGCCTTGGTATAGGCATCATCGCCGTGCCGCTTGTCGGAGGCAAATCCGCCGCCGCGCATGGCGCCGCCGGCATGCATGCCGTGACTATGTCCGCCGCCATGGCCATGGCCGCCGCGCGCGTCCGCCGGCGGCATTGCGGCCGCAAGCAGGGTCAGCAGCAGCCCGACCGTCGTGATCGTCCGCATGGTCTCCTCCTCGTCGGAGGTAAATTACCGCAGACGCTGCGGCAAATCGGTGTCGGCATCTTCACAATTTCGCGTGGCGGCAATCTGCGCGAGTCTCGGCCGGTTCCACGCGGCTCCGCCGGTGCGCCGCACATAGGCCGTCCGGGGATGGCTTCATGCCGACAATGCAGTGCTCGCGGCACCAAAATGGTGTATCGGCAAGCTCTGGCGCCCAAGGACACCGCTGGGACGGGTCCGGCGCCGCATAATCAGAATTCGCAAGATATCGGAGGAATGCTTCATGTCGGCTCTGCCACTCTCGGGCATCAAGATTCTCGACCTGACACGGGTGCTCGCGGGCCCGCTGTCGGCCCAGATGCTGGCGGATCTCGGCGCCGAAGTGATCAAGATCGAGCGGCCCGGCGGCGGCGACGACGCCCGCGCCTTTGGCCCGCCCTACCTGGCTGACCCCGAGGGCAAGCAGAACAACAACAATTCATTCTACCTTTGCGCCAACCGCAACAAGAAGTCGGTCACCGTCAATATCGCCAAGCCCGAGGGACAGGCGATCGTCCGCGAGCTCGCCAAGACGGCCGACGTGATGATGGAGAACTACAAGGTCGGCGACCTCAAGCGCTACGGCCTGGACTACGAGACCATCAAGGAGATCAACCCCGGCATCATCTATTGCTCGGTGACCGGCTTCGGCCAGACCGGACCCTACGCGCCGCGCGCCGGCTACGATGCCATCCTGCAGGCGATGGGCGGGTTGATGAGCGTCACCGGCCATATCGACGGCGAGCCGGGCGAGGGCCCGATGAAGGTCGGCCCCTCGATCGTCGATTACATGACCGGCATGAACACCTCGATCGGCATCCTTTCGGCGCTCTACCATCGCGACGCCAACAACGGGGAAGGGCAGCATATCGACGTCTGCCTGTTCGACACCGTGATCGCTTCGCTGTCGCACTGGCTGCAAATCTACCTCGTCAACGGCACCACCCCGCCGCGCCGCGGCACGTGGGGCAATGGCGGAATGCCGGCCGGCGTGTTCCGCTGCACCGACGGCGAATTGATGCTGGTGGTCGGCAATGACGGCCAGTTCCAGCGCACCTGCGCGGTGCTCGGCGAGCCTGAGCTCGCCAACGACAAGCGCTTCGTCAAGAACAACGATCGCGTCGTGCACGGCAAGGAGATCATGGCGATCTTCGCCGGCCTGTTCCTGAAGCAGCCGGTGGCCTACTGGCTGGAGAAGCTGGAGGAGGCCGGCGTGCCATCCGGCCCGATCAACAATTTCGAGCAGGTGTTCAGCGACCCGCACGTGCAGTCGCGCGGCATGCGGGTCAAGGTCGATCATCCGTTCGAGCCGAACCTGTCGCTGATCCGCAACGCGCTGACCTTCTCGGGCACCCCGATCACCGACTACCGCGCCCCGCCGCTGCTCGGCGCCGACACCAAGGACGTGCTCGCGACCATCGGCTACGACGACGCCAAGGTCGAAGGACTGAAGGCGCAGGGGATCCTTTAGGGGCGCGAAGCCACGCGAAGAGCCTTCCCGCTGCTCTCTGTTCCATCACCCTGAGACGCGCTTCGCGGCCTTCTCTGGGTGACGGTGTGAGCTGGGTTCCGCAACACTTCGACCGATATCGAAGCATCATTGACAACGGCCTGCTAGATTGGCGCCATCGATCCTCTTATCGAAGGTGCCCATCATGAAACGGGAAGTGGTCCGCGTCGAACCGATCTCAAGCTGGCTGGAGCGCTGGAAGGCGCCGGCGTCCGCGGTGACGCGCGCCGGCAACATGATCTTCGTCTCCGGCCTGCCGCCGTTCGATCCCGCGACCGGCGAGATCGCCGCAGGCGCCTCGATCGAGCGGCAGAGCGAGCTCGTGATGGAGCAGCTCAGGCAGTGCCTGGAGGCCGCCGGCGCCTCGTTTGACAACGTCATGAAGTGCAACATCTTCTGCACCTCGGCGAGGCACTTCGCCACCTTCAATGCGATTTACCGAAAATACTTCGGGGATGATCTGCCGGCGCGGATCTTCGTGTGCATCCCGGAATGGACCGGGCCGTTCGACATCGAGATCGACGCCATCGCGATGGTCTGAGGGCGGAAGAGGGGCCGCGCTTGTCTTAAATCCGTGCAACTTGTGATCGTAGTCTTCCGGTTTTCACCGGGAGATGATCCGATGCCGAAAATTGCTCTGCGTTGTCTCTACGCCCTCATTGCGACCATTGCCTTCGCCGGCGGTCCGGCGGTCGCCCAGACCGGGACGCCGGTCGATCCGCGGCTCGGCTGCGACAAGGCCGGCACGCCGCCGGCGGCCGATGCCGGCGAGCCCGACAACATCGACCTCTTCAAGAAGCGCCTGCTGGCCTATCGCTGCGCGGCTTACGAGAACGACATCGCCGCGGTGCTCGGCAATGCGCGCAAGTGGGTGGCGGCGCGGGCGAGCGAGGTGCAGCGTCCGGCCGTTGTGCTCGATATCGACGAGACCTCGCTGTTCAACTGGCCTCGCATCTACCAGGACGACTACGCCTATATCCCGAGCACGCCCGGCGGCCGCTGCGATTTCACCGAGGTCGGCGATCCCTGCGGCGACCTCGATTGGCAGCAGAGCGCGCGTGCCGCCGCGATCGGTCCGACGCTTGAGCTCTACAAGCTCGCCCGCTGCATCGACCAGGCCGCCACCTGCACCAAGGTCGAGGTGTTCTTCGTCACAGGCCGACGCGAGCAGGAGCACAACAAGGAGATGGCGAGCGTCTGGACGCTGCGCAATCTGCAACTGGCAGGCTTCGACGGCATCGCGCGAGATCATCTTTACATGCGCGATCCGGCCTCGACCGGCTCGGTCAGCATCCACAAGACGGCCGCGCGCGCCGACATCGAAAGCAAGGGCTTTGCGATCATCGCCAATGTCGGCGATCAGAAGAGCGATCTCGTCGGCGGACATGACGAGATGACCTTCAAGGTGCCGAATCCGTTCTATTTCATCGAATAGGCTACGCCGCTGGGTGGCGGGTCACAGATCCTGCCGCGTCAGCCGGCCGTGAACGATCGCCGGCCGCGCGGCAGGCCTGCTCGGCACCTCGCCCATCGTCAGCGCCATCACCGAGACCGTGACCACGCGATCGATGATGGCGCGGACGTCGTCGAGATCGCATTTGCCTTCCGAGAGCCGCAGCAGCCGCTCCTTCTCGCGGATGGTGTGGTGCGCCATCGCCAGCGCGAAGTGCAGGCCCCAATACAGCTCGGTGTCGCTGCTACCCGGCATCGCGCGGCGCATCGCCGCGGCGAATTTGCGCAAATGGTCGACCTCGCGGTTCTTGATGCGGCGGATCGGCGGCACGGATTCGATCGAGGCGCGGATCATGAAGCGCGCCGCGGTGGATCCTTCGCGGTCCGGGCCGAGGCAGCCGCGCAAGGTCGGGCCGACGAGGGCGCGCATGATGTCCTCGATCGAGGCGCGGCCGCCGCCCTTCTCTTCCGCGGACTTCAACTCGTTGAGGCGCTCGCGGTTGGTCTGGATGCTGCGGGTGACGAACAGCTCCGCGATCAATTCGTCCTTGGAGCCGAAATGATAGTTCACCGCCGCGAGGTTGACGTTCGCCTCGGCGACGATGTCGCGCAGCGTGACGTCGCCGAAGCCGCGGTCGGCATAGAGTCGCTCGGCGGCGGCGAGAATGGCGGACCGGGTGTGATCGCTGGCCATGGCTGAGAGCCTTTCAGTCAGTCCGCGCGCGATGCGCCGGAGCGACGAAGACGACAGGGAGTTGCATTTCAAACATTTGTATGAAACTATCGTTTGAACAGCCGGCAATGTCAATCCGCAACAATGCGGGCGGCATTCTGGCACACCACCGCGCCAGTCCCGCGAACGCCCTTGCGGCGTCCGGGCGTCGGGTGGACAGTGCGGCCCAAAGTCTAGGAAACGAGGAGCGTCCCATGGATTTCACGATGTCGGCCAGGCAGAAGGAGTGGCTTGAGCGCGTTCAGGCTTTCATGAAAACGCACATCCGCCCGGCGGTGCCGATCTACGAAAAGCAGGACGCCGAAGGCCCGCGCTGGAAGGTGATCCCGGTCCTCGAGGATCTGAAGAAGAAGGCGAAGGCCGAAGGCCTCTGGAACATGTTCATGCCGCCGTCCTCGCATGAGGACGACGAATTCCACGGCGCGGGATTGACCAATCTCGAATACGCGCTGCTGTCGGAAGAGATGGGCCACATCTCCTGGGCGTCGGAAGTGTTCAACTGCTCTGCCCCCGATACCGGCAACATGGAAGTGTTCATCCGCTACGGCACCAAGGAGCAGAAGCGCAAATGGCTGCGCCCGCTGATGGACGGCGAGATCCGTTCAGCCTTCCTGATGACGGAGCCGGCGGTCGCCTCGTCCGATGCGACCAACATCGAGACCCGGATCGAGAAGGACGGCGATCACTACGTCATCAACGGCCGCAAATGGTGGTCGTCCGGCGTCGGCGATCCGCGCTGCAAGGTCGCGATCCTGATGGGCAAGACCGACTTCAACGCTGCGAAGCACCAGCAGCAGTCGCAGATCCTGGTGCCGCTCGACACCCCCGGCATCAAGGTCGAGAAGATGCTGCCGGTGTTCGGCTATGATGACGCGCCGCACGGCCACGCCCAGGTGCTGCTCGAAAACGTTCGTGTGCCGAAGGAAAACATCCTGCTCGGCGAAGGCCGCGGCTTCGAGATCGCGCAGGGCCGTCTCGGTCCGGGTCGTATCCATCACTGCATGCGCACCATCGGCCAGGCTGAAGAAGCGCTGGAGAAGATGGTGAAGCGGCTCACCTCGCGCACCGCGTTCGGCAAGAAGATCATCGAGCACTCGGTCTGGGAGCAGCGCATCGGCGAGGCCCGCACCGACATCGAGATGAACCGTCTGCTCTGCCTCAAGGCGGCCGACATGATGGACAAGGTCGGCAACAAGACCGCGCAGGCCGAGATCGCCATGATCAAGGTCGCGGCGCCCAACATGGCGCTGAAGATCATCGACCAGGCGATCCAGTCCTATGGCGGCGGCGGCGTCTCCGACGATGCCGGGCTCGCCAAGGCCTATGCCCACATCCGCACGCTTCGCTTGGCGGACGGTCCGGACGAGGTGCACAATCGCGCCATTGCCAGGCTTGAAGTTCGGAAGTATGCAAACACGTCGCACTGAGCATGACCGGGAACGCATAGCGTTCGCGACCGCATCGTGCTCAGAATGAAAAAGAGAGATCAGGCTGGGGTGCCAGCCTGATCGCGGGAGCGCTCCAACGCGCTCCTTGGAAAATCGAGTCGAGGGAGCGTCACCGTGGCGGACGGCGTCAGGAAAGACGAAGAATTTTCCGGAACACGGGAAGTCGAGGAGCGTCATCGCGTCAACGAGGCGAGCCTCGACGCCTGGATGAAAGAGCACGTCGAGGGCTATCAGGGCCCGCTCAAGGTCCTGCAATTCAAGGGTGGCCAGTCCAACCCGACCTACAAGCTCGAAACACCCGGCCGCAACTACGTGATGCGCCGCCGGCCGTTTGGTAAATTGTTGCCGTCGGCCCATGCGGTGGACCGCGAGTTCCGCGTGATCGCGGCGCTCGGCAAGCAGAATTTCCCGGTCGCGAAAGACTACGCGCTGTGCACCGACGATGCGGTGATCGGCTCGGCCTTCTACATCATGTCGATGGAAGAGGGGCGTGTGTTCTGGGATCCGACGCTGCCGAGCCAGGAGCCCGATGCACGCCACAAGATCTTCACCAGCAAGATCGAGACGCTGGCGAAGCTGCACATCCTCGATCCCGAAAAAATCGGCCTCGGCGATTTCGGCAAGCCCGGCAATTATTTTGCCCGCCAGGTCGATCGCTGGACCAAGCAGTACCGTGCCTCCGAGACGCAGCACATTCCCGAGTTCGAGAAGCTCGCGGAGTGGTTGCCGAAGACGGTGCCGGAGCAGAAGCGCGTCTCCGTCGTGCATGGCGACTATCGCCTCGACAACATGATCTTCCACGCCACCGAACCGCGGGTGCAGGCGGTGCTCGACTGGGAATTGTCGACGCTCGGCGATCCCATGGCCGACTTCACCTATCTGCTGATGCAGTGGACCATGCCGGGCCTCGCCAATGCCGACCTCAAGGCGTTGAACATTCCGAGCCAGGATGAGGCTGCGCAGATCTACTGCAACGTCACCGGCATGGCCGTGCCGGACCTCAACTGGTACTTCTCCTACAATTTGTTCCGCCTCGCCGGCATTACGCAGGGCATCGCGGGCCGCGTCCGCGACGGCACCGCCGCCAATGCCAAGGCCCTGGAGTCGGCCGCGCGCACCGTGCCGCTGTCGAAGGCGTCATGGGAATACGCGCAGAAGGCCGGTGCAACCTGACATGATAAGCGGCGCGATGCTCACAGCTCGCGCCGCTTTTCTTTTTACCTCGCCCGCTTGCGGGGAGAGGTCGGATCGCATCGCCAGATGCGATCCGGGTGAGGGGGAGTTGCCACTCATCCGTCTCTCACCGAATTTGCGCTGCGGCATGTTTCCATCCTGTAGCCATCTGTGACTTGAGTTCGTCACGCTGCTTTGGCAAGTCAATCCGGTCGCCATTTCCCGCCCTGGTCCTGATCGGACGCTTTCACCTTGCCTCTGTCCTCGAATCTTCGCGGCAGCCTGTTCATGGCTGCGGCCATGGCCGCCTTCACGGCCAACGACACCATCACCAAGGCGGTGTCGGCGGAGCTCAACATCGGCGAGATCCTGCTGGTCCGCGGCGTGGTCGCGATGGTGCTGGTTGCGGCGCTGGCGTGGTATCGCGATGCGCTGCGCAGCTTCAGCGCGCTCTTGATCTGGCCGGTGGGCCTGCGCGTGCTCGGCGAGATCGGCGGCACGCTGACCTATCTGTCGGCGATCGCGCAAATTCCGCTCGCCAACGCGTCGGCGATCTTCCAGGCGCTGCCGCTGGTCATCACGCTGGGCGCGGCGCTGGTGTTCGGCGAGCCGGTCGGCTGGCGACGCTGGCTTGCGATTGCGGCCGGCTTCATCGGCGTGCTGGTCATCGTCCGGCCCGGCGCCGAAGGCTTCAGCCAGGCCGCGCTGCTGGCGCTGGCGTCGGTCGGCTTCTGCGCGGTGCGCGATCTGGCGACCCGCCGCATCCCGAAGGAGCTGCCGACCGTGTTCATCACGCTGCTCACGACCGTGACGGTGACGACCGCCGGCGCTGCCGTGCTGGTCCCGCTCGGCGGCTGGAAGGCGCCGTCCGGCCATGCCCTTGGCCTGCTCGCCTTCGCGGCGGTGCTGATTCTGATCGGCTATCAGTGCATCATCGTGTCGCTGCGCACCGGCGATATCTCGGCGGTGGCGCCGTTCCGCTACACCGCGCTGCTGTGGGCGATGCTGACAGGCTATCTCGTGTTCGGCCACAAGCCCGACGGCGCGATGCTCGCCGGTGCCGCGATCATCGTTGCCTCCGGCCTCTACGCCTTTTACCGCGAGCGCAAGCGCGACAAGCTCCGCCCGGCCGCGACCGGGCCCGGCCTGCCGCCGGATGGGCTATGATCTATCCATGATCCGCAGGATGGGTGGAGCGTAGCGATACCCATCAGCTTCGCGCCGTGGATATGAATTGATGGGTTTCGCTTCGCTCTACCCATCCTACGCAATCATCCGGCGTCTCACTTCGCGCAATGCGCGATCAGTCGGGCGACGAAGTCTCCGCACGCCTCGAGCTGCGATATCTCGACGAATTCGTCCGGCGTATGCGCCTGCGCGATTCCGCCGGGGCCGATCACCACCGACGGTACGTCCGCCATGCTGGTGAACAGGCTGGCCTCGGTGCCGAAGGCGACCTTGGCGTGATCGTTGCGGCCGGCGAATTGCTTGGCGAGCGTGACGATCGGGGCGTCGGCGGCGGTATCGAGCGCGGGATAGTCGAGGATCTCCTCGAAGTCGATGCCGCAGTCCGGATGCCGCGCGCGCATCTTCGGCTCGATCTCGGCCTTGGCCCAGGCGACGATCGCGTCCGTCACCTCCCTGGATTCGGTGATCCCGATGCCGCGGCATTCGAACTCCACCACGCATTGATCGGGCACGATGTTGAGCGCGGCGCCGCCGTGGACGATGCTGGTGAGCAGCGTCGAGTGCGGGACGTCGTAGAGACTGTCTTGTTCGGCATCCGCGGCCAGCAGCGCGGCGCGGCGGCGAATCTCTGATATCAGGTCGGCCGCGTATTCGATGGCGTTGACGCCGTCGGGCGCGATCGAGGAGTGACGCGCGAGCCCGCGGAAGGTGGCACGCACGCCGTGCTTGCCCTTGTGGCCGATGATCACCTGCATCCGGGTCGGCTCGCCGACGAAGCAGCCGAGCGGCTTCACGCTCTTGCGCGCGACCTCGCGCAGCATCGGCCGCACGCCGACGCAGCCGATCTCCTCGTCGTAGGAGATCGCAAGATGGATCGGCGTCTTCAGGCCGGCATCGACCATCTCCGGCACCATGGCAAGACAGACTGCGACGAAGCCCTTCATGTCGGTGGTGCCGCGGCCGTACAGCTTGCCGTCGCGCTCGACGAGCTCGAACGGGTTGTGGGTCCAGTCCTGCCCCGCGACCGGCACGACGTCGGTATGCCCCGACAGAACCAGGCCCGCCTTGTCCTGGGGGCCGATCGTGACCCACAGCGAGGACTTCTGCCCGGTGTCATCCACGACGCGCTCACCGCTGACGCCGAACGAGGCAAGATAACGCTCGATGTAATCGATCAGCGGCAGGTTGGAACGATCGCTCACCGTGTCGAAGGCGACGAGGTCGGCCAACATTTTGCGGATACGGTCGGGACGTGGGGTTTGCATGAATGGCGCCATGAACGGGAACGGATCGTCCGACCATAGCAACGAAACTGCGAAAGGGAAAAGAACGTGTTGCCTGCACGCGCGGAAGCGTCCCGGACGGTTCATGTCGCGAGAACGAAGGAGCTGATTCACAGCTCGTGCAACATCCTCGCCAGCGTCCCGGCGCAGGCCGGGACGACGATGACACGATGAAGAGCGCGGTCGTTAGACCGGCTTGCCGGTATACGGCATCGATGCCGTCAGGCCACCGTCGACCGGGATGGCCTGGCCGTTGACATAGGACGCTTCGTCGCTGGCCAGGAACAGCCCCATCGCGGCGAGTTCGTGCGGCTGGCCGGGCCGCTTCAGCGGATTGAGCTGGCCTATCTTGTCCTGGGTGCCGCGTTCCTTGGCGCGGTCGAACACCGGCTTAGTCATGCCGGTCTCGATCAGGCCCGGGCAAACCGCGTTGACGCGCACGCCGGTGCCGGAGAGCGAGTAGGCCGTGGTCTGCACCAGGCTGATGACGCCGGCCTTGCTCGCGCCGTAGGGATGTCCGCTGGCTCCGGCCTTCAGGCCCGCGACCGACGCGGTGAGGATGATCGAGCCAAAACCCTGCTTGGTCATGTGCGGAATCGAATGCTTGATCGCGAGGAACGGGCCGATCAGATTGACGCGCAACACCTCCTGCCAATGTTCCGGAGTCTGGTCGGCGAGCGGAATCAGACCGCCGCTGACGCCGGCATTGGCCCAGATCGCATCGAGCTTGCCGTACTTCGAAACCGCCTTCTCGATGAAGGCCTTCACGTCGCTCTCCGAGCCGGCGTCCGCAGTGACGGCTTCGACGGTGCCGCCGGCATCGCGCACCAGTTTTGCCGTTTCGTTGACCCCATCGGTGCGATCGACGGCGATCAGCTTCGCGCCTTCCTTGGTGAACAGCAGCGACGCCGCACGGCCGATGCCGCTGCCTGCGCCGGTGATGATGACGGATTTGCCTTCGAGGCGGCCCGAATTCTTCGTCACGTTTTTCTCCCTGTTCACGTGATCCGTGGCGCCTCTGCCGCGCGACGGAATTCAAACAAAATTTCAAACGTCCGCAGCACTTGAGGCGATGTGCGGCGTGACGTACAGCGACGGGGGACAGTATTGAAGGGCTCATCCGATGTCCAATCCAGACAAGCCAAACGTGACGGTGACGCGGTGGTGGTGGATTCGCCACGCGCCGGTGCGCAGCGACGGCGGCAACATCTACGGCCAAGAGGATATCGACTGCGACACCGGCGACGTCGAAGTGTTCGAGGCGGTCGCTAAGATGCTGCCGCGCGACGCGGTCTGGTATTCGAGCAATCTCAAGCGCACGCACAAGACCGCGGAAGCGATCTGGGCCGCTGGCTTTCCAAAGCCGGCCAACATGACGCAGGAGCGCGACTTCGCCGAGCAGCATCTCGGCCGATGGCAGGGCATGAACCGTGCCGCGCTGCTCGCGAGCCAGCCGCCAGGCAGGAGCTGGTTTGCCGACGTCAACGAGCCCGCGCCGGGCGGCGAGAGTTTCATGGACCTCTACACGCGGGTCTGCCGCACGATCGTGCGGATCACGGCTGCGGAAGCGGGCAGGAACATCATCGCGGTCGGCCATGGCGGCGTGATCCGCGCCGCGGTCGGCCTTGCGCTCGGCGGCCAGCCGGATCGCGGATTGTCCTTCGACGTCGATAACGTCTCGGTGACGCGGCTCGATCACATCGCAAGCACAGGCCTCTCGACCTGGCGGCTGCCGATGGTGAACCAGCAGCCCTGGATCGCCGATCCACGCCACGCTGCGATGCATCAGCCGTCCGGGCCGGAAGTCCGGCCGGCCAGCAAGCTTGCGTGATTGCTGCTATCGCAGCACCGGACCACTGCCTAAGCTCAACACAGAATTGAAACGCCTTACATCAGGGAGAGAACCATGACCTTGTTCGACATGAAGGGAAAAGTCGCCGTCATCACCGGCTCGACGCGCGGCATCGGGCGCGCGATCGCCGAGCGGATGGCCGAGCACGGCGCCAAGGTCGTGATCTCCTCGCGCAAGGCCGACGTCTGCGAGCAGGTGGCGAAGGAGATCAATGACAGCTACGGCAAAGGCACCGCGGTTGCGATCGCGGCCAACATCTCGTCGAAGGAAAACCTGCAGAACCTGGTCGACGAGAGCAACCGCGCCTTCGGCAAGATCGACGTGCTGGTCTGCAACGCGGCGTCGAACCCTTACTACGGCCCGCTAGCCGGCATTTCCGACGATCAGTTCCGCAAGATCCTCGAGAACAACATCGTCGCCAACAACTGGCTGATCTCGATGGTGGTGCCGCAGATGATCGAGCGCAAGGACGGCTCCGTCATCATCGTGTCCTCGATCGGTGGCCTGAAGGGCTCGACCATCCTCGGCGCCTACGCGATCTCGAAGGCGGCCGACATGCAGCTCGCGCGCAACCTCGCCTGCGAATACGGCAAGCACAACATCCGCGTGAACTGCATCGCGCCGGGCCTGATCAAGACCGACTTCGCCAAGGCGCTGTGGGACAATCCGGACAATCTGAAGGCCTCGACCGCGCGCTCGCCGCTGCTGCGCATCGGCGTGCCGGACGAGATCGCGGGCTGCGCGGTGATGATGGGCTCGCGCGCCGGTGACTTCATGACCGGACAGACCGTGGTGATCGACGGCGGCGCGACGATCAGCTGAGATAAGCGTTGGTGCGCAGAGCGCACCCCGCACTCATCTGTCATCACCCGCGAAAGCGGGTGATCCAGTACGCCGAGGCCTCTCGATTCATCACGACCGCCGCGGCGTGCTGAATGCCCCGCTTTCGCGGAGCATGACAGCATTGATGAGGGGAGGCAGCGATCACTCCACTGCTGCGTACACCCCGTTCCTCACCAGCGAGCGGGTGTATTCGCGCTGGCCCGGACCCTGCATCATGAAGACCGCGATCAGGTCTTCGCGCGGATCGATCCAGAAGAACGTGCCGGCCATGCCGCTCCAGAAGTACTGGCCGACCGAGCCGGAGAACGGCGCGATGCCCTGCTGCATGCGCACGGCGAAGCCGAGGCCGAAGCTGTGGCCGGGCGACACCAACGTGCCCTGGACCTTCACCTTAGCACCGAGGTGATCGGACGCCATGAATTCGAGCGTCTTGCGGCCGATGATCCTGGTGCCGTCGAGCGAACCGCCGTTGAGCAGCATCTGCGCGAAGCGCGCATAATCCATCGTGGTCGACACCAGTCCGCCGCCGCCGGATTCCATCGCCGGCTTTTCCAGCACGTTGAACAGCTGCACCTTCTCGTTGGTCCAGGGATCGTTGGCGAACGCCTCGGCCAGGCGGCCGGCATTGGCTTCCGGGGTGTGGAAGGCGGTCTCGTTCATCTGCAGCGGCGAAAGGATGCGCTCAGCGAGGAATTCGCCGAGCGTCTTGCCGCTCACGACTTCGATGATGCGGCCGAGGATGTCGGTGGAGCGGCTGTAGTTCCATTCGGCGCCGGGCTGGCAGACCAGCGGCATCGCGGCGAGCATGGTGGCGTGCTCGGCATTGGTGATCTTGCGGCTGCGCAGCCGCGACTGCTTGTAGAGCTCCTGCACCGGGCCGTTGCCGGTGTGGTCATACGTCAAACCCGAGGTGTGGCGCAGCAGGTCCTGGATGGTCATCTGCCGCTGCACGGGGACCAGCTCGAGCTTGCCGTTGTGCTCGACGCCGACCTTGGTCTCGGCGAATTCGGGGATGAACTTGGCGACGGGATCATTGAGCAGGAAGTGGCCGTCCTCGAGCAGCTGCATGATGCCGACCGAGACGATCGGCTTGGTCATCGAGAAGATGCGGAAGACCGTGTCATGCGTCATCGGCGCCGCGGCGGTCGGGCTCTGCCGGCCGATCGCGTCGAACCAGCCGACCTGGCCGCGTCGCGCCACCAGCACCGTGAAGCCGGGCGCGGTTCCCTTGTCGACCTCGCGCTTGAACGTGTCGGACAGCGCCTGCAGCCGCGCGCCCGATAGCCCGATCTCCTCGGGTTTGGCCAGGGGGAGGGACGGGGTGGTCGGGCTGGTGGCGTGTTTGGTGGCGGTCTGGGCGTTCATGATCTCTCCCGGGCTCTTGATTCTTGCGGCGAGGTGCCGACGAGGCGTGATGGTGGAAGTCTGACGCAGAAGTTTTGCAATGAACAGAAGCTTCAGCGCTCAGCCCTTGCAAACCGGCCATGCCCTGTGCTTGAAACGGCGCGAACCGGCGGCGACGTCGGTTCCCTGCAGGAGTGTAGCTCAATTGGTAGAGCACCGGTCTCCAAAACCGGGGGTCGCAGGTTCGAGCCCTGCCACTCCTGCCAGCTTTTAGCCAACAATTTGAATGCCTTGGCCGAGGTCCTGGACCCCGGCCATGATCATTTCCGGCTACTTGATCAGCGGGCAGCCGCCGTCCTTGAGCGGCCGGAATGCCTGGTCGCCGGGCACCTCGGCGAGCAGCTTGTAGTAATCCCACGGCGCCTTCGATTCCTCGGGCTTCTTGACCTCGAACAGGAACATCGAGTGCACCATGCGGCCGTCCTCGCGCACCACGCCATTGTCGGTGAAGGCGTCGCGCACCGGGGTGGCGCGCATCTTGGCTAGCACCGGCTTGGTCTCCTTGGTGCCGACGGCCTTGACCGCATTGAGGTAGTGCAGTGTGGCGCTGTAGGTCGCGGCCTGGTTCATGGTTGGCATCCGCTTGGTGCGCTCGAAGAAGCGCTTGCCGAAGGCGCGGGTGCGATCGTTGAGATCCCAATAGTACGCCTCGGTGATGATCAGCCCCTGCGCGAGCTTCAGCCCCAGGCTGTGGATGTCGGAAATGAACATCACGATCCCAGCGAGATTCTGCCCGCCCGCGACGATGCCGAATTCGGACGCCTGCTTGATTGCATTGATGGTGTCGCCGCCGCCATTGGCGAGGCCGACGATCTTGGCCTTCGAGGCCTGCGCCTGCAGCAGGAAGGATGAGAAGTCCGGCGTGTTGAGCGGATGCCGCGCGCTGCCGAGCACCTTGCCGCCGGCGGCGCGGACCACGTCGCCGGTGTCGCGCTCGATCGAATGGCCGAACACGTAGTCGGCGGTGATGAAGAACCAGGTGTCGCCGCCGTTCTTCACGATCGCGCTGCCGACGGTGTGGGCGTTGCCGTAGGTGTCGTAGGTCCAGTGCAGCGTGTAGGGCGAGCAGGACTTGCCGGTGATGTCGGAGCTCGCCGCGTCCGTCACGATCATGATCTTCTCGAACTGCTTCGACATCTCCATGCCGGCGAGCGCGGTCGCCGAGGTTGGCATGTCGATGATCATGTCGACGCCATCGGCCTCGTACCATTTGCGGGTGATGGTGGCGGCGACGTCGGCCTTGTTGAGGGGATCGGCGGTGACGAGCTCGATCGGCTTGCCGAACATCGAGCCGCCGAACTCCTCGATCGCCATCTTGGTGGCCTCGACGTTGCCGGCGCCGCCGATGTCCGAATAGACCGACTGGAAATCGGTCAACACGCCGATCTTGAGCGGTGTCTGCTGCGCGAGCGCGGGCCCCGCCAGCACGGCGGCGAAGAGGCCGGCGGCGGACAGACTCGTGGCGATGGATTTCATGGTGATGCGTCCTCCCAGGTGTTCTTATCGGTTTGTCCGACAAAGTTAGATTTGCCCGGTTCCAGTGTCAATTCTGGTTCATAAGGTGCGACAATCCAGCCGATATAGATGCATTTGACGCTTCATCGGCCTTCCTCTAACTTTGTCCGACAAACAACAATCGGGAGCCCGGGGTGCCCGCCACGCCATTGTTCCGGCGCATCGACGTCGCGCCGGCCTATCAGAAGGTCGCCGACGCGATCGAGCGCGAGATCATCAACGGCCGGATCAAGCCGGGCGAGCCGATCGGCACCGAGCAGCAGCTGGTGGAGCAGTTCGGCGTCAATCGCTCAACCGTGCGCGAAGGCATCCGCGTGCTCGAGGAGGGCGGGCTGATCCGCCGCGACTCCAGCCGCCGCCTGCAAGCCTGCCTGCCGCGCTACAACAAGCTCGCTACGCGGCTGTCGCGCGCGCTGATCCTGCATGAGGTGACGTTCCGCGAATTGTTCGAGGCCTCGATGACGCTGGAGGTCGCAAGCGTCGAGGGCGCGGTGGAGCGTGCCACTGATGAGAACATCGCCGAGCTCGCCGGCAACCTCGAGCGCAGCGCCAATGTGGTCGGCAATCCTGCAGAGCTCGCCGAGCTCGACGCCGAATTCCACGTGCTGATGGCCAAGGCGTCGCAGAATCGCGTGCTACAGCTCGCCCGCGAGCCCGCCGCGCAGTTGTTCTTCCCCACCACCGAGATGATCGTCGGCGGCGTGCCGGAAGGCGGTGCGCGCCTCATCGAGGCGCACGGCCATATGCTCGACGCGATCAGGCGGCGCGACAAGGAAGCCGGTGTGCTGTGGACGCGACGGCATTTGCAGGACTGGCGGCGCGGCTTTGAGAAGATCGCCTCGCTCGATCGTTCGGTCGAGCACACCTACATGGAACACGCCTACGCCGCCCGCCAATAGCGGCGGCGCGGCGAAGGCAAGACAACGACACCAAGCACATTCGGGAGGGACTTCATGAGCGAAGACATCGCAGCGACCATCCAGCGCGCCCGTGAGCACAGCATCGGCGATCTGTTGCGCCGGTCGGCGAAGCGCTACCCAAACAAGACCGCGCTGATCTGCGGCGGGGTGAGTTGGACCTTCACGGAGATGGACGCGATCTGCAATCGGCTCGGCCGCGGGTTGATCGGCCTTGGCGTCGCGAAGGGGGACCGCGTCGCAGTGCTGTCGCGCAATTCGCACGGCTTCGCCGCGCTGCGCTTCGCGGTGGCGCGGATCGGCGCGATCCTGGTGCCGATCAACTTCATGCTCAATCCCGACGAGATCAATTTCATCCTCGCCAATTCAGGCGCCAGGCTGCTCGCGGTCGGCCCTGACTTCGTGGAGATTGCGCATGCCGCGGCGGCCAAGGGCTCGGCCGTTGAAACCCTGATCTGGCTGCCCAGTGAAGATTCCGCGCCCACGCCTGAAGGCATCACGACATTCGACAGCCTGCTGCACAGCGATGCGTCGGCGCCGGATGTCGCGGTGGACAGTCGCGACCCCGCGCAGATCATCTACACCAGTGGCACCGAGTCGCTGCCGAAGGGCGCGATCCTCACCCATGAAGCGGTGATGTGGCAGTATGTCAGCTGCATCGTCGACGGCGGCATGGCGACCGACGACACGGTGCTGCACGCGCTGCCGCTCTATCACTGCGCGCAGCTCGACGTCTTCCTCGGACCCGCGATCTATCTCGGCGCCACCAGCCTGATCACCGGCAAGCCGGTGCCTGACAATGTCCTGGCGCTGATCGCGGCCCACAAGATCAATTCGTTCTTCGCGCCGCCGACGATCTGGATCGCGATGCTGCGTTCGCCGGCGTTCGATCGCACCGACCTGTCGTCCCTGCGCAAGGGCTATTACGGTGCCTCGATCATGCCGGTCGAGGTGCTGCTCGAATTGCAGCGGCGGCTGCCTGACGTGAAGTTCTGGAATTTCTACGGCCAGACCGAGATCGCGCCGCTCGCGACCGTGCTCGCGCCTCAGGACCAGCTGCCGAAGGCCGGCTCCGCCGGCAAGCCCGCGATCAATGTCGAGACCCGCGTGGTCAAGCCCGACATGACCGACGTCGCGGTCGGGGAGGTCGGCGAGATCGTTCACCGTTCGCCGCATCTGTTGTCCGGCTATTACAACGATCCGGTCAAGACCGCGGCCGCGTTTGCCGGCGGCTGGTTTCACTCCGGCGATCTCGCCGTTGTCGACGCCGACGGCTACATCACGGTGGTCGATCGCGTGAAGGACATGATCAAGAGCGGCGGCGAGAACGTCGCAAGCCGGGAGGTCGAGGAGATGGTCTATCGGCTACCGGCGGTGTCGGAGGTCGCGGTGGTCGGGCTGCCCGACCCGCGCTGGATCGAGGCGGTGACCGCGATCGTCGTGGTCAAAGCCGGCGAGAGCCTCGATGCCGACGCCGTTATCAAGCATTGCGCGGCGTCGATGGCCCATTTCAAGGTGCCGAAGCGGGTGATCTTCGTTGATGCCCTGCCGAAGAATCCGAGCGGCAAGCTGCTCAAGCGCGAGCTGCGGCAGCGCTATGTCGGCGGCGCGACGCTGGATCAGGCGGTGCAAAAGAGCTTTGCCGGGTGATCAACCCGGCCGCGGCGGTGGGCGGGCGAGGGCAATCGAGCTCCAACCGTGCGCCTAAGTGCTTGATTTAAGTGGCTCTGTCCCGGTTCGCCGCAGCTGC
>CALRXG020000027.1:0-26212 GCA_943372075.1 Bordetella parapertussis
AGCCGAGATCGATGTTGCGCGCCGCCGCCTCGGGCAGCAGATCGGCGACGACGCCCTTTGCGATCCTGTCGAGCTCGGTCACTTCACCGGCAGCAGGGCTCACCGCGTCCTGGCGCGCCAGGGCCAGGAGCTGTTCGAGCAGATGCCTGCTCCGCTGCATGCCGCTCCTCAGCACATCGAGCCGCTCACGGGTCTCGGCCGGCATCTCGAGGGAAGCGAGATTTTCCGCTTGCAGGCTGAGCGCCGTGATCGGGGTGCGAAGCTCGTGCGACGCATCGGCGACGAAGCGCCGTTGCTGATCCATCATGCCGCGCATGCGTTCCAGCAGGGCATTGATCGAGCCGAGAAACGGCTGCAACTCGCTCGGGGCGCCGGTCGCCTTCAACGCGCTGACGTCGTCCGCGCGCCGCGCGTCGAGATCATCCGCCAGGCGCAACATCGGCCGGAACGAGCGCGCGATCACGAGCGCGGTCACCAGCAACAGGCATGGCACCAGGGCCGCGATCGGCAACAGGGTCCGCAGCGCCATATCGCCGGCGATCTCGGTGCGGATCTCCGTCCGTTGCATCACCGCAAAGCGGCTATCGTCCGGGCGCGTACGAACCAGCACGCGCGCCGGCTGGCCCTGATAGACGGCATTGTGCAGTCCGTCCTTCAGTCCCCACAGCCGGCGGTCTTCGGCAGGCCCACGCGGCGCGCCGCCGAGCTCGACGACCGCGACCTCGGATTCGGCATCGACGCCGGTGACGGGCCGGCTCTCCCTGATCGAGGCGCTCAGCGCGAAGCTCGCGATCTGGATCAGGACCGAGTCCTGCATCTCGATGGCTTCGCTGTAGGCCCAGCGATAGGCCAGGGCTCCGCCGACGGCGCCGGTCAACAGAATGATCGCGGTCAGCCCGGCGAACAGGCGTCCGCGCAGCGATCTCATCATCTCGAACGGTCCACCATCCAGCCGACACCGCGCACGTTCCTGATCACGGATGCACCGAGTTTTCTGCGCACGGCGTGGATCAGGAATTCGACCGCGTTGCTCTCGACCTCCTCGCTCCAGCCGTAGATCTGGCGTTCGAGCTCGGCGCGCGACAGGATGGTCCCCGGCCGGGTCAGCAGCGCCTGAAGCAGCGCGAATTCGCGCGCGCTGAGGACGGCTCTTTCTCCACCGTACGTGGCTTCCCGCGTCGCCGGGTCGAGGTGAAGCTCGCCGTTGGTCAGGACCGGCGGCGCTCCACTGCCCTCGCGCCGCAGCACCGCGCGCATGCGCGCCAGCAACTCGGCGACCTCGAACGGCTTGACCAGATAATCATCCGCGCCGAGATCGAGCCCCCGGATTCGATCGCTCAACGCATCGCGCGCGGTCAGGATGATTACGGGAAGGCGTGTGGAGTCCGTCCGGATCGTCTTGAGCACGTCGAGGCCGTCCGTCACGGGAAGTCCGAGGTCGAGCAGCGCGATGTCGTAGGTCTCGCTGCGGCTGGCCTCGACGGCGAGGCCGCCGTCGCGGACCCAGTCGACCGCATAGGCGGCATCCCGCAGCGCCTCGACGACGGCGGCGCCGATCATCCTGTCGTCCTCCACCAAGAGCACGCGCATCGTCTCGTCACCATCCTGACCCGCGCCGGGCACCCCGGCGAACCTGCATCGCATCCGCCTGCCCGCGACGCCGCGCGACCATATCAGCTTCGACTTAGCCGCGACTTAGGGCTTTCGGCGCCCAAACGGGGGCGGCGCCGCCGGCCTAAGCCGGGCCTAAGTCTCGCGGTGCAGGCTCCCGATCGAACCCGGCGGAACCGCCGACCTCATCAAAGCGGAGTTTTGCATCGTGCAGGATATCAGGCGCACCGGCCGCAGCATGCTGAACAAGGTCCCCGAAGTCACTCTCGTGTTCTGGCTGATCAAGATCATGTCGACCACGGTCGGCGAGACCGGTGCCGATTATCTCGCCGTCCATGTCGGCCTCGGAACCAGCGTCACCGGCTTGCTGATGACCACGCTCCTCGCTGCAGCGCTGGCGATCCAGCTGCGGATGGACCGCTACGTGCCGTGGATCTACTGGCTGACGGTCGTGCTCGTCAGCGTCGTCGGGACAGAGATCACCGATGCGTTGACCGACAAGCTCGAGATCAGCCTCTACATCAGCACGGCGCTGTTCGCGATCGCGCTGGCGGCGACCTTCGCGATCTGGTTCGCGGTCGAACGGACGCTGTCGATCCACAGCATCGTGACCACGCGGCGCGAACTGTTCTATTGGGCGGCGATCCTGTTCACCTTCGCGCTCGGCACCGCGGCCGGCGATCTCGCCACCGAAGCGCTCGGCCTCGGCTTCAACGTCGGCGTCGTGGTGTTCATGGCGCTGATCGCAGGTGTCGCTGCGGCCTACGCGCTCGGCGCCAACGAAGTTCTCGCGTTCTGGATCGCCTACATCCTGACCCGGCCGCTCGGCGCATCGTTCGGCGACATGCTGTCCCAGTCCCGCGACTATGGCGGCCTCGGCTTCGGCACGATCTACACCAGCCTCGCCTTCCTCGCCGTGATCGTCGCGCTGGTCGGCTGGCTGTCGTTCGAGGGCGACGGCGGCCGAAACACCGAAACGTCGCCCGGCGCATGAATTCGCCGCGCGTCCACGAGGACGACGGCGGAAGCAACCCCAACAGGAGAACCACAATGAACAGAACGATACTCGCACTTGCCGCAATCCACGCTCTCGTGGTGGCGTCACCGTTTCCGCATGCGGGCGGCGGGCTGACCCTGCTGCCGCGCGCGCTGGCGGCCACTTCCAAACTCGGCGATTTGACGCCGTTCCGCAGCATCGCCGCCGATGTCGCAGACATGGTCGACAAGAACGACCTCCCCGGCGCCAAGACGCGGATCAAGGATCTCGAGACCAAATGGGACGAGGCGGAAGCCGGATTGAAGCCGCGCGCGGCCGCGGATTGGCACACGGTCGACAAGGCGATCGATCGCGCGCTCGCCGCGGTCCGCGAGACCAATCCGGATGCCGCCAAATGCAAGAAGGCGCTCGCCGAGCTGCTGTCGATCATGGACTCGATGAAGGGCTGATCGTCTCGTCCATCATTTCGACCATCCGCCGGCGCATGGTCCGCCGGCGGCCCGGCCTCTCGGAGTAACAAATCCATGGAACTGCTGCACGACACCGCCGCGGACGAGCGCGCGGGCAAGGTCCCCGCCGTCACGCTCGGCTTCTGGATCATCAAGATTCTCGCCACGACGCTCGGCGAGACCGGCGGCGACGCCGTCACGATGTCGATGAATCTCGGTTATCTCGTCGGCACCGCGATCTTCGCGGTGATCTTCGCGATGGCCGTCGCGGCACAGATGGCGGCGCGGCGCTTCCATCCGTTTCTCTACTGGACCGTAATCATCGCGACCACGACCGTCGGCACGACCTTTGCCGATTTCGTCGACCGCTCGCTCGGGATCGGATACCTCGGCGGCTCGTCGCTGCTCGCCGCGCTGCTCGTGGCGTCCCTCGCCACCTGGCATCGTACGCTCGGAACAGTGTCGATCGCATCGATCGACAACAAGGCGGCCGAAACATTCTACTGGATCACGATCCTGTTCTCGCAAACCCTTGGAACCGCGCTCGGCGACTGGATGGCCGACTCCACCGGCCTCGGTTACGGCGGCGGCGCCATCGTATTCGCCGCCGGCATCGCCATCGTCGCTGCCGCCTATCTCTGGACCAGGGTGTCGCGCACGGTGCTGTTCTGGATCGCGTTCGTCCTGACCAGGCCGCTCGGCGCCACCGTCGGCGATTTCCTCGACAAGCCGCTCGATCACGGCGGCCTCGCGCTCAGCCGCTACACGGCTTCCATTGCGCTCGCCGTTGCGATCGCGGCCCTCGTCTTCATCCTGCCGCAACGGGCCGGGAAGCACGCATGAGTTCGGTCAGGCGTTATTCGGCGTGAATATCACCTTGCCCTTGAACGCCGCGGCTTTGGCGATCGCCTGCGAGAAATCCTCCAGGCGGTAGCTCCCGACCACCGGCGCGCTGATCGCACCTGATGCGACCATCGGCACGAGATGATCGTACATCGCGGCCAGCGCCTCGTCCGTTGCGGTCTTGGCCCAATGGGCCAGCCAGAAGCCGCGCACCGACACCTCGTTGAAGATCACGCTCAGCGCCGAACCGGAGAACGGCTGGCCGCTCATGGCGCTGTAGATCACCAGCACGCCCTTCGACGCCAGGCAGTTCATCAGGTTCAAGGCCGACGTGCCGCCGACGACATCGAGCGCCAGCTGGATCGGAGCCTTGCCGGTCTCTTGGGCGACACGCTTGGCGAGATCGGGTCCGTCGACCAGCACGACATCGCCGCCGGCCGACCTGACGTCGTCGACAACCTCCTCGCGCCTGACGACGTTGACCGTCTTGAGCCCGAGCGATTTGGCGATCGCGATCACCGCGCGCGCCGTCGCCGAATTGGCGCCGTTCTGGATCACCCAGCCGCCACGCGACAGTTTGACGAAATCGGTCAGCAAAAGATAGGCGGTCGCCGGATTGACCGCGATCATGGAGAGTTGCTGCACATCGGCGTTCTCCGGCAACGGATGCTGCCACGACGCGGTGAACCTGACCCGCTCGGTCCAGGTCGGGACCGAGAACGGAATCAGCGTGCGGTCGCCTTCCTTCAAACTCCGGACCTGCGATCCCGCGGCGATCACCCGCCCGACACCTTCGATCCCCAGCGTCGCCGGCGGCGTCGGCAGATAGCCGTAGCGCCCCGCCATGATCATGAAATCCGAATTGTTGATCGGCGCGGCCTCCACGGCGACCACGACCTCATTCGGACCAGGGCTGCCCACATCGGGCACTTCGTTCAGTTTCACCACCTCCGCCGGACGTCCGAACGCAACAACCTGAACTGCCTTCATGACCCGCTCTCCCAGTTTCATTCTGTACTTATAAGTACACAATAGATCGCGCGTCAATGGCGCGAAATGCCTTCACAGCAAGGTGAAGGCTTCCCATCCGACCCGCGAGTACATAAAACAGCGGCATGGCAAGGCCGCGCAGCTTCGATCCGGACGACGTCCTGGAAATCGCCCGTCAGGTGTTCTGGCAGAAGGGGTTTCAGGCGACCTCGCTCGACGAGATCACGGCGGCGAGCGGTATCGCGAAGCCGAGCCTCTACGCGGCCTTCGGCGACAAGAGCGCCTTGTTCCAGCGCGTGCTCGACCGCTACCACGACGGCATTCTGGGCTGGGCCGAGCGCACGCTGGCGCAGCCGGGGCCCGCCCGCGAGGCCGTCAGGCAATGGCTGACCGGCTTCATCCCCTATTGTTCAGGCGAGAAGGGACAGCGCGGCTGCCTGTCGATCAATGCTGCAGCCGATGGCTCGCTCGATCGGGTCGAGGTCCGCCACAGCATCGAGCGCTACAACCGCCGGCTCGAGGACCTGCTGCGCGCCCGGTTGCGCGCCGGTCGCGACGAGTTCGGGAAGGGCTTTGATCCCGACATCACCGCGCACACCATCATGGTGGTGCATGCGGGATTGCTGGCGCTGGCGCACCAGCGACCGGACGCCAGGCAAGTGAAGGCCGTGATCGACCAGGTGATGGGCCTGCTCGCCTAGAGCATGGTGTGCAACGACGCAGTTTTCCGACATCGCATTCTGGCCGAGCCGGTCAAAGATCAAGCTGAATCCGATCGTCCCCTTCCGCCTCCGGCTTCGCCGGCACGGCGCAGCAGATCAGCACCTCGTCATCGGCCACTTCGGCGGTCGGTTCCTTCAGATAGGTCACGGCGCCTGCCAGCAACCTGGTTCGGCAGCTCCCGCAATTGCCCTCCCGGCAACTGAATGCCGGGCTGAGACCACGCGCTTCCGCGAGTTCGAGCAGCGTTCCGGATTCCGGTGTCCAACGCGCTTCCTTCATCGATGCGGCAAAGGTGACCGGCACCGGCGTGGTCGCGGCCGGCAGACGTAGCGTCGGTGCCGCGGCGGCGACGTCGGGCTTCCGCACCAGTGACGACGGACCAAATGCCTCCGCGTGAATCCTTCCGTCGGCGATGTTGTAGCCGCGCAGCCCATCATAGAGCGATTGGGTGAATTGCGGCGGCCCGCACAGATAGAACTCGTGGTCGTTGAACGGCAGCACGCGCGACAGCAGCGCCATGTCGATCCGGCCCGCGGCGTCGTAATCGATGTCCTGTCCGGCGCCATCGACGTCGCTGAGGACGCGGATGATGCGAACCGCGCCGCCGCCAGCGGCCGCGAGTTGCCGCAGTTCGGCATCGAACGCGCGATCCGGTTTGTCATGCGCGGCCTGGAACAGGAATGTCGGGCGGATGCCGCGGGTGCGCAGTCCCTCATAGACCACGTGGCGCAGCATCGCGAGCATCGGCGTGATCCCGACGCCGCCGGCGAGCAACACCGCCGGCCGTTTCTCGCGCGCATCGATCGTGAAGCTGCCCGCCGGCGCGCGCGCTTCGATGATGTCGCCGGCGTGAATTCTGTCGTGGAGATGGCGGGAGACGAGGCCGTCGCGCTTCACGCTGATGCGATACATGCCATCCGACGGCGCCACCGACAGCGTGTAGGTGCGGATCACGGGCTTGTTCGAGCCGGGTAATGAGACGCGGATCGGCAGATGCTGACCCGCCTGGTGCGGAAGCAGCCCTGCGCCGTCATCCGGTTGCAGATGAAACGAGCGGATCGAGCTGCTCTCGTCAACGATCTTGGCGACCTTGAACGGACGCCACTGCGTTGCAAGCTCGCTTGCGCGGATGCGGTCCGCGGCCTGTGTCCAGTCGCCGGTCATCAGTGCATTCGGCGACCAGCCCTCGGCCCGGAACGCCCAGCGCAGCGGCAGCGCGCCGCGCCGGCGCACCAGCCGGCGGGCGCGGAAGCTCCACAGCCGTTCGGCCCCCTGGAATGCCGCGATCTCCGGCGAGTCCAGGATCACCTCGGCATCGCCCGTCAGTTGCAGCAGGTCACCAGTCTCGAAATCGACGAACACCAACCCGGCTTTGCCGTTGAGGAGGATGTTGCCGAGCGTGTTGAAGAACAGATTGCCCGCGAAATCGGGGACGGTCAGCGTGCCGTCATCGGCAACCCGAACGAAGCCTGCTCTGCCGCCGCGATGCGAGACGTCGACCTGGCGGCGATCCTCGCGCTCGGCATAGGTCGCCACAAAGAATGTATCCGCTGCCGCGATCATGTCGCGCGCGGCCCGATCGAGCGTCGCGCTCGCCTCGATCGCTCCGGTGAAAGGCTGATCCGGCTCGCGGACGAAGGCGAAATCGCGCAGCTGGATATATTGCGGGCAGTTGCCGAAGCTCTGATCGAGCTCGAAGCTGAGCGCCTTGCCTGACGCTGCACGCAGCAGGCCATTGGCACGGTTGCGGCGCCGCGTGTGCAGTTCGATGCCCAGCAACGCGATGGCATCACCCTCGCGCATGCCTTCGCTGACCGGATCGCTCGCGTCGGGCCGCGCGTCGATCTCGAGGCTGCGCGGGGTCGGCGAGGAGATGAAGCCGGCCCGGCCGGCCAGCAGCGAGGCCCATGCGTCGCCGCTTTGGTCCACGCTGCCGACCACGACGAAGGGGATTTGCGCGAAGAAGTCGCGGTGCTGGTCGGGCATGAAGTCGCGCACCGCGCGCTGGCCCACGGCCGCCATCTTCTCGGCAACGCCGGCCCGCTGCTGCATCGCCGTCTCGCCGGCATGCCACACTTCCAGCTTGCTCTTGGTTCGCCTGTCGCTCATCGCCTTGACCTCCTCGTCGCGGCTCGGGCGGGCGCGCCCGAAGGCACGCCCGTCAGCACGTTACGCAGCCGCCCTCAGCCCGGCGGCAGTTCTGGCGAAGGGCACGAAGCCCGGCAGCGCCTCGATCCGGCGCAGGAAGGCGTCGACGCGCGGATAGGCGGCGAGATCGACATTGCCCTCGGGCGCGCTCGACAGATAGCTGTAGAGCGCGACGTCGGCGATCGTCGGCCCGGCGCCGGCCAGCCAGTCGCGATCGGCAAGATGCGCCTCCAGCCGCTTCAGCAGAACATGCGCCCGCGCGATCACATCGTCCGGATTGTGCTTGGCGCCGAACACGGTGATGAGCCGCGCCGCCGCGGGACCATAGGCGAGTTCGCCGGCGGCGACCGACAGCCAGCGCTGCACGGCGGCGGCCCCCTTGGCATCCCGCGGCAACCAATCGGTGCGGCCGAGCTTGGTGGCGAGATAGACCAGGATCGCGTTGGAGTCCGCAATGATGGTACCGTCATCATCCAGCACCGGCACCTGGCCGAACGGATTAAGCGCGAGGAATTCCGCCGTCTTGTGCGCGCCGGACCCGAGGTCGACCTCGACCAGCTCGTGCGGAACTCCGAGCAGGGACAAAAACAGACGCGCGCGATGCGCGTGGCCCGAGAGGGGGAAGTGGTAGAGCTTCATGGTGCCGTTCCTGATGTCGTGGGCGGGATCATTCCCGGCCGCGACCTCAAGGTGGCGCATTGCAACGGTGATTATAATTGCTTAGTTTTGAACTTCATTATTGCAATAATCGCAATTAATGGATTCGCCGCTAGACCTCGACGATCACGTAATTGTCCTCGATATGCACCGGGAACGTCTCGGCGACATAAGGCCCCTTCTGCAACTCGGCGCCGCTTTCGACCGCGACCGGATAGGAGCGGATCCTGAACCGCTTCGGGTCGAACCAGGACTGGCCGTTGCGCATGTCGAATTCCCAGCCATGCCAGGGACAGCGCAGCATCTCGCCGACGCGGTCGCGCTGATAGATGCCGGGCTCCGGCGAGGTCAGGCGCGCGACGCACGCCGCCTTCTCCAGCGGCGCGCCTTCATGCGGGCAGCGATTGAGCAGCGCGAAGAACTCGCCATTGACGTGGAACACGACGATGTCGCGGCCCTCGAGGCCGAACACCTTGTTGCCGCCGGCTGGAATCTCGCTGGTGCGCGCGACGATGTGACGGGTCATGATCAGAACTTGTAAACCGCGCGGGCGTTGCTGTTGAAGATCTTGCGCCGCTCGGCCTCGGTCAGCGGCGTCTTGAAGGCGTAGCGGGCGTCGTCGTAGTCCCAGTGCGGATAATCCGACGAGAACAGCAGCCGGTCGATGCCGACCCATTCGATCAGCTGACGCAGGTGTTTGGCTTCATCGGGTTCGTCGATCGGCTGGGTGGTGAACCAGAAGCTCTGCTTCACATATTCGCTCGGCCTGCGCTTCAGATGCGGCACCTCGCTGCGGAAACGCTCGAAATGCTGGTCCATCCGCCACATCGTCGCGGGAATCCAGCCGAAGCCGCCTTCGATGAACACGATCTTCAGTTTCGGGAAACGCTCGGGCACGCCTTCCAGCACCAGGCTCGTGAGATTCGACGCCACGGTATGCGCGTTCGACTGGTGCTCCTCGCAATAATAAGACGGCCAGCCGCCGCCGGTCGGCGCGTGGCCGCCATAGCCGCCGACATGGATGCCGAGCGGCAGGTCGAGCGCCTGCGCGCGCTCGTAGATCGGCCAGTAGCAGCGGCGGCCGAGCGGCTCGTTGGCGCGCGGCGACACGTTGATCTGGATGTACTCGCCGGTCTTGGCGCAGCGCTCGATCTCGGCGAGCGCCAGATCGGAGCCGTCCTGCCCGACTAGGATCGAGGCCTTCAGCCTGGGATCGCGATGCGACCAGAACGCCAGCTGCCAGTCGTTGATGGCACGCTGGATCGCGGCGCCGAACTCCAGATTCTGCTGCGAGAAGATGAAGAGGTCGAGCACCTGCAAGATGCCGAACTCGACATCGAACGGATCGAGGTGCTGCTTGCGCATGAAGTCGAGATCGGAGCCGGGGACGCCGCCGGTCGGCGGCCAGGCGTCGCGCCGCGCGATCAAGGGCGAGGAGCGCGGATACGGCGTGGTGCCGATATAGGGCGTGCGCAGATGGCTGCCGTATTCCTTGAGATGCTGCTGCCAGCGCTTCGGCAGGAATTCGTTGAGGTCGCTATGCGAATGAATGCTCGGATGGATGTCGCAGTCGATGATCCGGAGCCGCGCCGCGGCGGTCGTCTCCCGGTCGAGCATCGGGCGGTCGATGACGTCACTCATGCGATCCTCCTTGTTATCTGGCGCATGATCTCTTCGGAAAGCCGGTTCCCACTTTTCCGGATCATGCGCTACGAATTCAGCTTGAGGCGCGGAAAGGTTTCCAGCGGATTGTCCTCGCTCATCCGCTTGACGAGGCTCTTGGGCAGGTGCGGCGGGATCGGATCGTCGCCGTCGAACTGCCAGTGCGGATAATCGGATGCGAACAGGAACATCTTGTCGGAGCCGATCTGGTCGATGATGTCGGCAACGCTTGTCGCATCCATCGGCGCGTCGAACGGCTGCATGGTGACGCGGAAATGGTCGCGGATGATCGCGGCCGGCTCGCGCTCCACCCAGGGCACCTCGACGCGAACGCCGCGCCAGGTCTTGTTGGCGCGCCACATGAAGGCCGGCAGCCAGCTGACGCCCGACTCCATCAGCACCACGGTCAATCCGGGATATTTCCCGAACACGCCCTCATAGATCAGGCTCAAGGTCTGCGCCTGGAACGCCTGCGCCTCGGCCAGATAATATTCGTAGCGATAGGACGGCCAGCCGATCGAGCTCGGCGCGCCGCGATAGGCGCTGCCGGCGTGGATCGCGATCGGCAGTTTGTACTTCTCGGCGGCCTGGTAGATCGGCCAGTAATGCCGCCGCCCGAGCAGCGTCTCGTTCTGCGAGGGCAGCAGTACCGAAACGAACCGATGATCGCCGGCGCGGCGCTCGATCTCCTCGACCGCAAGATCCGGCGCCTGGATCGGCACCACGATCGAGGCCCGCAGCCGGTTGTCCTTCGCGAGCCATTCGGCCGCGATCCAGTCGTTGATCGCGCGGCAGAAATCCGCCGCCATGTAGGGATCGAACACCGCCTGCGCGCCGTAGACGACGTTGCAGATCGCGTGGCTGGCGCCGAGCTGGTCGAACGCGCCGCGTTGCACCATGGCAAGATCGCTGCCCGGCTTGCTGCCGTCGGCCGGCCGCCAGTCGGCGCGGCCGGACAGCGGCATCGACGGCGGATAGGAATTGAGGTCGAGCCCGTCGATGGCGCGGCTGACGACCTGTTCCTTCCAGTGATCGCTCAGATAGGGCAGCAGCGTGGTGCGCGTTCCTCCCACCGCGGGATGGATGTCGCAGTCGATGCGCATGGCCGCCATAACGCTCCTCGATTTCCGTTCCTCGAACTGTCTTGATCTTCTTTGTTGGCGGCATCACAACCGCAATCAGGACTGTGACGCCGATGGCGCGATCGTGCAAGCGGGTGGACGCGGGTCCGCCCTGCCCTCTGCGCGCAGCGCCGCCTCACGCGAAGTTGCGGGCCGGCGTGTGAAGGGCGTCACCCATCCCGCCCGCGGGACGTGCTAGCGATTTCGCGCTGCGGAAAGCGCACTGACAGGAGACTGCAATGAGACTAGGCCGACTGACGATCCTCGCGTGTTCATTGTCGCTGGCCGCGTCGGCTGCATCGGCCGCGCCCGCAACCACGTCCGGCTCGGTCGCGCTGGCGCTCGCGGGCGTGGTGGCGCCCTATTCGCCGCTGCCGGACGCGGAGAAGAAAGCGGTCGCCGCCTTCTTCAACGGCGACGGCAAGGTCTCCTATGCGAAGCCGATCACCGTCACCGCCGACAAGGTGGTCTGTCGCGCCAGCAACGTCGACATCACCTCGCGCTCCTGCGAACTGACATTCGGCGGCAGCAGCCACACCGTGAAGGGAAGCGAAGCCAACGCAATCTTCGCCACCATCGCGCTCGCGGGCGTCCCCGGCGACGGCGCCGCCGGCACGATCTACGAGGCGCTGTCGAAACTGTCCTGCACGCTCGATCCTGCTGGCATCGAGGACAAGGCCGGCGGCGGCGCCAACTGCAACTTCGAGCCGGGCAATTAACCCGTCGTTTCAATCTCCGGCACGACGACGCCCAGCCGGGCCGCCACGCGGCGCGCGGTCGCTTCGCGCTGCGCCGTGATCGCGCGCGTCGCCTGCCGTGTCTGTTGCAGGATTTCGGCCGGCGCGGTCTCCGGCGTGCCGCTGTCGAACGGCGGCTCCGGCGCATAGGCCATGTAGAGCTGGATCGCTCGCGCCGCGTCGTCGCCGCGCAGTTCGGCGGCAAGCCGCAACGCCCCGTCGATCCCTGCGGTGACGCCGGCGGCGAACACATAGCTTCCGTCGACGACCACGCGCTCGTTCACGGGGGTAGCGCCGAAATACGGCAGCAGATGAAGCGACGCCCAATGCGTCGTCGCCCTGCGTCCTTTCAACAGGCCGGCCGCGCCACACAGCAACGCGCCGGTGCAGACTGAAAAAATGCTACAGGCCCCCGCCGCCTGCTGACGAATCCAGCCGAGCACTTCGGCGTCCTCCATCAAGGCCTCCTGGCCGAAGCCGCCCGGCACATGCAACACATCGAGCGGCGGCGCCTCGGCCAGCGTGGCATCCGGCGTCAGCCGCAACCCCTTGAGGTCGCGCACCGGCTCCATGGTCTTGGCGTAGATGCGGTAGGTCGAATTCGGAATCCGCGACAGCACTTCGAAAGGGCCGGTCAAGTCGATTTGATCGACGTCTTCGAACAGCAGCGATCCGATCCGCAACTGGACATCGTGGGCAATCATTGGGTTCTCCTTGCACTATGGACAAAGCAAACCTAGCGCGGCACGTTTCGGCGATGACGCCAAAGCGCCCACATTCTCCGCCAAACGACAAGCGCGTGATCGAAGTGCTCGCCTATCCGGCGGTGCAGCTGCTCGACGTCACCGGGCCATTGCAGGTATTCGCCTCGGCCAATGCGTTGACGGCCAAGGCAGGCAACGCCGAGCCCTATGACGTCCGCGTCGTTGCCAAGGATGGCCCGACGGTCGAGGCATCTGCCGGCGTTGGACTGGCGGTGCATCCGTTGCCAACCATCGGCAGCGCGGTCGACACGCTGGTGATTCCGGGCGGCGGCGGTGTCAACGCCGCGGCGGCGGATGCCGTGCTGGTCGACTGGGTGCGCAAACGCGCAGGCGACGCGCGCCGCACCGCCTCGGTGTGCACCGGCGCGTTCCTGCTCGCCGCATCGGGGGCGCTCGATGGCCGTCGAGCCGTGACCCATTGGGGATTTTGGGAAGAGCTTGCCGAGCGCTTTCCGGAGGTCCGCGTCGAGTCCGATCCGATCTTCGTGCGCGACGGATCGTTCTGGACCTCGGCCGGTGTCACATCGGGCATCGATCTGGCATTGGCGCTGGTGGAGGACGACCTCGGCCGCGCAACGGCGCTCGCCGTCGCCCGCTATCTCGTGGTGTTTCTCAAGCGGCCCGGCGGACAGGCGCAGTTCAGCGAAGTGCTGTCGCTGCAAACGACCGACGACCGGTTCGGCGCGCTGCACGACTGGATCAGCGGCCATCTGGCCGACGACCTCTCGCTTGCGACGCTGGCGAAACAGGCCGGCATGAGCGAACGCAGCTTCAACCGGCACTATGCGGATGCGACCGGGTTGACACCGGCACGCGCGATCGAGCGGTTGCGGGTCGAAGGCGCTCGCCACCTGCTTTCGGAGACGCGGTTGCCGATCAAGCGGATTTCACAGCGCTGCGGTTTCGGCTCCGAGGAGACGATGCGCCGCAGCTTCCTGCGCCTGCTGGCGACCACGCCGCGCGACTATCGCGCCCGATTTGCGGGCTAGATCGGGATGAAGTTAGGTTGAATCGATCCGGCTACGAACACGATTCACCTCTCCCTTGGGAGAGGTCGATTTGCGCAGCAAATCGGGTGAGGGGTTACGGTCTATCGAGAGAGCAAGAGCCCTCACCCGGATTGCTCCGCAATCCGACCTCTCCCCGGCGGGGAGAGGTGAACAGAGGGTGCGTCGGGCGATTTAATCCAAACTCATCCCGCTCTAGGTTGTGAACCAAAAGGCGGAAATGACGCGATGCTAGAAAGCGGTCATCCTGCATTGTAGCTTTGCCGATGAAGCAGCGGAGCGAATCGGTCCTGCTGTGCAAGGAAACAGCGAATGTCGCATCAGGATGATGTCAGGATCGTTCACAGGCGAACGCCAGAATCCGCAGCGATGGTAGCGGAGACCAAACGGGCAATGGCGATAACGGCGAGGATCAATCGCTTGACGTTCGACGATGCGGACGAAGTCCGGGCCTTGTTCAGTGAGCTCATCGGCAAAAAAGTCGATGACCGCTTCCTATTGATCCCGCCATTCTACGCGACGGGTGGCAACGAAACCTGCGTCGGGCTCAACGTCTTCATCAATCAGAACTGCACACTCTATGACCTCGGCGGAATCACCATAGCGGACGACGTGATGATTGGACCGAACGTGAGCATCATCACGTCAGGTCATCCGCTCGACCCTTCCCAGCGCCGATCCGTTACGGCGAAGCCCATCGTGATTGAGAGGAACGTCTGGATCGCAGCCGGCGCAACGATCATCGGCGGGGTTACCGTCGGCGAGAACTCCGTCGTCGCTGCCGGCTCGGTAGTTACCAAGGACGTGCCCCCGAATACGCTTACGGGAGGTAATCCGGCGCGGCTCATTCGCACGGTTAGCGCCTAGTCTAGGCAAGCGCACGCCGGCCGATGGCCGGCGTGCAATATTGATGCTCAGCCATTCCAGGCATGCGCCTGCAATCCCGCCTCCAGCGGCGGATTGGTCACGCTGCCGGTGTAGTTCGTGATGGTCGATGCCGCCACGATGGTGATCACCTCGAGCAGCAATTCCTTGCTGAACCCGGCCGCCAGGAACTTCTCGGTGTCCGGCTCGTCGAGCCGCCCGCGCTTCTCGATCAGCGTCCGCGCCAGTGTCGAGAGCGCGCCGAGTTGCTTGTTCGCGGGCGAGCGCCCGGCCCGCATCGCCTCGACGTCTTCAGGATCGAGACCGGCCTGCAAGCCGAGCGCGGAGTGCAGCGCGACCGCCCAGGTGCTGGCATTGGTCACCGCGTCGGTGAGCAGCACGGTCTGGATCTGCTGCTCGGAGAAGCTGCCGCCGTGAACCTTGTCGAAGATGTGGAGAAAGCTCTGGATCAGCACCGGCGACGTCGCCATCGCGGCGGCAAGGTTGGGGATCATGCCGAACCGCGCCTCGACCTCGCGCAAGGTCGGCTTCGAGGCTTCGGGGGCGGTGTCGAATGTGTGGACAGGAAAACGTGTCATCGGAACTGCCTCTTTGCTGTGTTGATTGGACCCGGGCGGCTTCGGACGCTGAGCTGTTGCGGTCGACACGCGAGCAACCGGGTTCGATGCAGGCTATCTAGCCGCACGCCGACACTAGCGTTCGCCAAACTCCCCACATTCCGCGCCAGCCGAGACAATCAGCTCCGTCGCGCAAGAACTTCGTCACCGCCCACACGGTCCTTGACCCGCCGCGTCACGATGGCGAGCAGGCGGCCGAGCGTGCCGCCGGCGGGGCCTTTCTTGCGCGCCAGCGCGAGCGGTGCGACCAGGCCCGCGGCGCGGTCGAGACGGAGATAGGAGACGCCTGCGGTCTCGAGCCGCGCCATCGATTCCGGCACGATCGAGATGCCGAGCCCCGCGGCGACGAGGCTAAGCGTCGACACCATCCGCGTCGCCTCCTGCGCGACCTTCGGGCTGAAGCCCGCCGCGCGACAGGCGGCGATGATGCTGTCATAGAGGCCCGGCCCGGTCGGGCGGCGGTAGAGGATCAGCGCCTCGTCGGCGAGCGAGGCCAGCGAAATCCGCCGCCGGGTGTCCTTGCGGGCGCGCGGATGATGGTCGGGCAGCGCAACCAGCATCTCCTCGTCGAGCAGATGCGTGATCGTGAGATTCTCCAGCCGCTCGCTCGGCGAACGGACGAATGCCGCATCGAGACGGTCGGCCTCGACGGCTTCGATCAGTTCGCCGGTCGAGGCCTCTTCCAGCGACAGCGTGATCGCCGGCGTGCGCTCGCGCATTTCGCGCATCACGCCGGTGACGAAGGGATGGAAGGCGGCCGAAGAGGTGAAGCCGATGGCGAGTTGGCCTTCCTGGCCACGGCTGGCGCGGCGCGCCGCTTCCACGGCGAGCTCGGTGTCGCGCAGGATCACGCGCGCCTTCTCCACGAAGGCGCGGCCGGCGGCGGTCAGTTCGACCCCGCGCGGCTGCCGGCGAAACAGCGGCGCGCCGATCGCAGCCTCCAGCGCGCGGATCTGCTGGCTTAGCGGCGGCTGCTGAATGCCGAGGCGGGCGGCGGCACGGGTGATATGGCCTTCCTCGGCGACCGCCACGGCATAGCGGAGATGGCGCAGCTCGATCATCAAAGCGATCCATATGCAATGGATATGATAATTCCATGATCCATATATTTGATATTTGGAGCACCGCAAACTAGGTTCGGGTCGAACACGACAAGAAACGGAGCCGACGCGCCGATGGATGCAGCCCCCGCCACCCTCACCACCAAGCACGAGGCACCCGATATCGGCGAGTTGTTCACGGGCTTCTTCATCCTCGGATTGACCGGCTTCGGCGGCGTGCTGCCCTTGGCGCGCCACATGATGGTGGAGAAGCGCGGCTGGCTCACCGGCGCAGAGTTCACCGACCTGCTCGGGCTCTGCCAGTTCCTGCCCGGCGGCAACATCATCAACATGTCGGTGGCGGTCGGGCTGAAATTTCGCGGCATTCCCGGCGCCATCGCCTCGATCCTCGGACTGATCGCCGTGCCGACCGCCGTCGTGATCGGCCTTGGCATGATCTACGCCCGCTTCGCCGACGACCTGGTGGTGCGCCATCTGTTCGGTGGCCTTGCCGCAGCGGCGGCCGGGCTTTTGATCTCCACCGCGATCAAGATCGCCTGGCCATTGCGGCGCGATATGCTCGGCCTGTTGATTGGCGCGCTCTGCGTGCTCGCGATCGCGGTGTTCCGCCTGCCGCTGCTGCCGACGCTGCTGACGCTGGCGCCGCTCAGCATCTTTCTCAGGTCGAGGCAGGCATCATGAGCGCAACCCTCGTCACCCTGGCGCTGATCTTCAGCCAATTGTCGCTGCTCGCCTTTGGCGGCGGCAACACCATCCTGCCGGAGATGCAGCGCCAGGTGGTCGATGTCCATCACTGGATGACGGCACAGGAATTCGGCGCGCTGTTCGCGCTGGCGCAGGCCGCGCCCGGACCGAACATGATGGTGGTCCCACTGGTCGGCTGGCATGTCGCCGGCTTCCCCGGCGTGCTGGTGACCTCGCTCGCCAAGTTCGGGCCATCGTCTCTGGTCACCGGCTTTGCGCTGCGGCTCTGGGAACGCTTCAAGGACCGGCCCTGGCGGAAGACCGTGCAGGCCGGGCTGGTTCCGGTCACCGCCGGCCTCGTCACCGCCAGCGCCATCGTCATCACCCATGCTTCAGTGTCGAGCTGGGGCACGATCCTGATCGCGGCTGGCGTCGCGATCGCCACCACCACGACCCGCATCCATCCGCTGCTCGCGCTCGCCGCCGGCGCTGCGCTCGGCCTCACCGGTATCGGCCAACCCTGACGCCGGTTTGGCGATCAGCGCATGCGCGCTTTCGTCGCAATGGATGCGGCGCGGCCCGGGGCTATGTTGATGCTGCCATGATCGACATGTCGAGCATCGACACCCGTATTGCGCGCCTCGGATTGCGCGCCGGACGTCTGCACGCAGGCACTTAGCCGGCCGGCGATCGCGCGCCGTCCGGATTCCCTCAACGTCATCAAATCATTTCAGTCCGCCGTGTCGCGCGACGCAGTCGCGCGCCGGCGTCGACGCATCTCCGATCAACCGCAAAGTCAGCCGACATGACCCAGAGCATTCAGAACAGCTTTTCCGCCGCCACCTTGCCGCCGATCGTGATCGCCGCGAGCGAGGCGCTGCGCCTCAGCGCGCTGGCCGATTCCAGCATGGCGGTGTTTCCCCGCGTGGCCCAGTTCCTCGCCCGCGAGACCGACCGCGCGCGGGTCGTCGCCGACGATTCCGACCTGCACGACGTGGTCCGCATGAACTCGCGCGTGCGCTACCGCGACGACGAGACCGGCGACGTCAGGGAAGTCGTGCTGGTGTATCCGCACGAAGCCGACATCGCGCTCCGCCGCATCTCGGTGCTGACGCCGGTCGGCGCGGCATTGATCGGATTGTCGATCGGCCAGACGATCGATTTTCAGACCCCGAGCCACCAGACGCGCTCGGTGACGATCTTGGCCGTGACGCATCAGGCTTAGCGGCGTGTAAGGGAGCCACCGGCGGCAGGGTTCCCTCTCCCCTTGTGGGAGAGGGTTAGGGAGATGGGTGCCAGACGGCAGGCTCTCTCGACAATCGAAGAGACGGGCGACCGGTGGTGTGAAAGCAGCGCGCATATCGATCATCTCGCCCGGGGCCACCCCTCTCCCCACCCTCTCCCGCAAGGGAAGAGGGAGCCCGATTGGCGTGCTCACCTCACTGGGGCCCGTCGCGATTTGCGCGTGCCCGCATGGCGAGGACGCGTGATGCCGCCGCCATCGACGCGTATCACTGCGCGCCGGAACCGCCCTGCACGATCTTCTCGTTCAGCTTCTGATCGACGGTCTCGACCGTGCGGTCGATCTCGGCGCTGGGCGTACCGAGCTGGTGCGAGATCAGCTTCACCAGCAGGTCGACGCGCTCGATGAACGGCGCGCCGGCGGCGACCGCGCGGGCCGCCGATGACGGCTTGAGCAGGCTTTCCGCCGCCTTGGCGTATTTCGCGAACGGCACCTGGTCCGCCGGATCGGCACCGAGCTTGCGCGCGATGCCGTCGACATGGTCATAGATCGCCTGCGAGCGCGTGAGGTCGCCGTGCACGGCGTCGCGGATCGATTGCGGCTCCGTTGGCGTGATGCAGCGGTAGTTGCCGGTCAGCAGCATCGACCATTTCGCCAGCGGCACGAACAATGAGTCGAACACCTTCAGCTTCACCGGCACGTCCTGGCCTTCGAGCGTCACGGCGTCGATATCGGTTTCGAGCTCGCGCAGCACCTTGTTGTGCTTGTCGTCGGCGAACACGGCGGCCTTGAAGTTGGTCGGCAGGCCGACATGCAGCACGTTGGCCTTCTCCTCCGGCGGACGGAACGCCTGCGGATCGGGCGAGCACAGCGTCACCAGTCCCGGCTCGAAGCGCTCCCAGACCTGGGCGTTGGTGTAGGCCTCCTCGAGGTCCATGCCGGCGAGCGCCGGAATCCGCTTCAGATAAGGCAGCGGCGGCATGTTCATGATCGAGAGGCACGGCAGCTTCGCGGCCGCGATCTTGATCATCAGCACGCGAACGGTGTGGTTGGTGTATTGCGGCTCCTGCATCGCCAGGCCGACCATGTCGTAGCGCGACACGTCGACGCCGGCGGGCGTCACCGCGTCGAGCTTGCCCGGCAGGTCGCGCGAGAAGATCGAGCGGTGCTCCTTCTCGTCGCGCAGCTTGATCCGGACCTCGGTGCCCTCGCGATTGATCAGGTCGGCGGTGTTCTTCCGGCACACCAGGGACACGTTGTGCCCCGCCATCAGGAGCTTGGTCCCCAGCAGGGAGCCGTAGGAAGCTCCAAGGATCAGAATGTTGCGCGCCATGATCTCTCCAAAAGGCCACTGGTGTATGGTATACCAGCGTCTATCGCAGATCGACAAGCGGCTGCCAAGGGGATTATCTCGCGTGCGGAGTCGCTCCGCGATCAGGAAGGGCATTCGAGCTTGCAAGTCGCCGCCGACCCGACGGATCGGGCTGAAGAAATCCTGGTTTCAGCTTCCCGGCTGTTTGCCCGCCACTCCTACGCCAACGTGACGATGGAGCAGGTCGCGGCGTCGGTCCGGGCCGTGCCGGGCGCGCTGTACCATTATTTCCGCGACAAGGAAGATCTGATCTTCCACTGCTATCTGCGCGGACTGGCGATCTACCGGCACGAGATCGAAGCCGCCGCCGAGCCCGGCATCGACGGGCTCGAGATCGTCAGGCGCTTCGTGCGCGGCAGGTTGCGGCCGGAAGGCCAGCGCATGATCCTGTTCACCGATATCGATGCGCTTGCCGCGCCATACAGCAGCGAAGTCCATGCGAGGCGCTGGCAGAATGCCGCGCTGCTGGCCGAAATCCTGGATCGCGGCGTGGCGGACGGCTCGATCACCTGCGACGAACCGCTGCTGACAGCGGTGGCGCTGATCTCGATCCTGGACTGGGTGCCGTTCTGGCTGTCGGAACGCGACTACTACACGCGCCAGCAGGCGATCGATGCCATCGACGACATCGTCACGCATGGCGTCTACCGGCGCGAGCTCGCGATCCCAGACATGCCCGAACCGCTCAGCCTCGCCCCATTCCTCGAGGCGCGCGCGAGCTTGAACAAGCGAGCCGCCAAGTTCGACAGGATGCTCTCGATCGCCTCGGACAGTTTCAACCGAAGGGGCGCGTCCGGCACGTCGCTCGAGAGCATCGCCGCGGATGCCGGCATGACCCGCGCCGGCATCTATTATCACTTCAGCGAGAAAGAGCGCCTGCTGCTGGCCTGCCTGCGGCGCGGCCTCGCCGGCGAGGTCGCCATTCGCGACCATCTGCAGGAGCAGAATCTCGGGGCATTCGAGCACACCGTTCAGAGGCTTCGCCTGCTGTTGATGCTGCACAACACGCCCTGCGGCCCCAAGGCGACCTACCACAACATCAACTATCTCAACGACGTCGACCGTAAAGCCTATGTCGGACAGGTCCTGGCCTCGATCCGGCAAAGCGAGAGCAGCTATCAGCGCTGGATCGACGAGGGTCGCATCCGCCGCATCGATACATATTTCGCCGAGCGTATTCTAACCGGAATGGTCCATTGGTATCCGATCTGGTTCAAGGTCAGGCGTGACTGGCCTTCGGCACAGGTCGCAGATCATTTCGCGCGACTGTTCCTGTCGGGCCTCAAGGCGCGTCGCCATCCGGCTTGAACGACGTCGGCTCCAAAATGGCGGCTGGCGGACGCCTCATCCAAAAGTTTACTTGCGGTTCAAATCTACGCCGGATCTCGCGGTATCTCGAAGCGTTTATAGCCTATAACATTATAATACCTCACGCTAAAACTTGACGCAATATTCAATGCGAAAGTTGCAGAAGCCCGGCAATTGGGGCTAAGAGACGGCTTCGATCGCTCAAGATCAAGAAACACCAGCAAGGGAGAAAGCAGGATGCGTAGACTGATCGTTGCTGCCACAACGGCGCTGACGGTGTTGGGAGGCGCGGCGTCCGCGCAGGAAACCGTCAAGATCGGTTACATCGATCCGCTGTCCGGCGGCGGTGCGAGCGTCGGCGAAGGCGGCCTGAAGACGTTCCAGTATCTCGCCGACGAGTTGAACGCCAAGGGCGGCATCCTCGGCCACAAGGTCGAGATCGTTCCGCTCGACAACAAGACCAATCCGCAGGAAAGCCTGGTGCAGGCGCAAAAGGCGATCGACGCCGGCGTCCACTACATCACGCAGGGCAACGGCTCATCGGTCGGCGCCGCGCTGGAGGATTTCGTCACCAAGCACAATTCGCGCAACCCCGGCAAGGAAGTGCTCTACTTCAACTACGCCGCGGTCGACCCGAGCATGACCAACGAGAAGTGCAGCTACTGGCATTTCCGCTGGGATGCGAACTCGGACATCAAGATGGAAGCGCTGACCAACTACATGAAGGGCCAGCCGACCATCAAGAAGGTCTACCTGATCAACATGGACTATTCGTTCGGCCAATCGGTGCGCACTGCTGCGCGCAAGATGCTCGGCGAAAAACGGCCGGATATCCAGGTCGTCGGCGACGAATTGCACCCGATGCTGAAGGTCACCGACTTCTCGCCCTACATCGCCAAGATCAAGGCGTCCGGCGCCGACACCGTCGTGACCGGCAACTGGGGCCAGGACTTCGCGCTGCTGCTGAAGGCCGCGGCTGACGCCGGCCTCAAGGTCAACTGGTACACCTATTATGCCGGCGGCGCCGGTGGCCCGACTGCGATCAAGCAGACCGGCCTCGATAACCAGGTGTTCCAGATCAGCGAAGGCGTGCCGAACTCGGGCAACAAGGCGGCGATGGATTTCGAGAAGGACTTCCGCGCCAAGACCGGCATTTCCGTGTGGTATCCGCGCGCAGTCAACGAGATGCGGATGTTCAAGGCGGCCGCCGAGAAGGCCAACTCGATCGATCCGGTGAAGGTCGCGGCGGCGCTCGAAGGCATGAAGTTCGAGGTGTTCGACGGCGGCGAAGGCTTCATGCGCAAGGACGATCACCAGTTCTTCCAGCCGATCTACATCTCCTCGTTCGGCTCGCTGGCCGACAAGGCCAAGGAGCCTTTCGACGAGGAAAACACCGGCTGGGGCTGGCACATCGTCTCCAAGATCGACACCGCCCAGACGATGCTTCCGACCACCTGCAACATGAAGCGGCCCTGATCGGCCGCCTTCGGATGCGCCTCCGCGCCCCTCCGGGGTTGCGGAGGCGTTCGTCATCCGGCAGCGTCAGTGCCGGACCTCAATTCCCTCGACAGGTCTTTGATCACGTGAACCGTTCGTCTCTCAAGCGGGTGCGCCGTGGCTGAGTTGATTGTCATCTCGACGCTGAACGGCGTCCTGTTCGGCATGCTGCTGTTCCTGTTGTCCAGCGGCCTCACCGTCATCTTCAGCATGATGGGCGTGCTCAACTTCGCCCATGCCAGCTTCTACATGCTGGGCGCGTTCTTCGGCTATCAGCTGACGCGCTGGATCGGCTTCTGGCCGGCCCTGGTGCTGGCGCCGCTTCTGGTCGGCGCGGTCGGCATGGCGGTCGAGCGCTACGGCCTGCGCAACACCCACAAGCACGGCCATGTCGCCGAGCTGTTGCTGACCTTCGGGCTTGCCTTCGCGATCGAAGAGATCGTCTCGATGATCTGGGGCAAGAGCCCCGTGGACTACCGCGTCCCGGCGGTGCTCGACTTCCCGGCCTTCACCGTATTCTCCACCAACTACCCCGCCTACAAGATCTTCATGCTGGTCGTGTCGGTCGTGATCTTCATCGCGCTGCTGGTCACGCTGAAGCGGACCCGGGTCGGCCTGATCGTGCAAGCCGCGCTGACCCACCCGAGCATGGTCGGCCATCTCGGCCACAATGTCGGCCGCGTGTTCATGCTGGTGTTCGGCGTCGGCAGCGCGCTCGCCGGCCTCGCTGGCGTGATCGCCGGCCCCTCGCTGGTGACGCAGTCCGACATGGCCGCGCTGCTCGGCCCGATCCTGTTCGTCGTCATCGTGTTCGGCGGCCTCGGCTCGCTGCCCGGCGCCTTCATTGCATCGCTGCTGATCGGCCTGATCCAGACCTTCGCGGTCGCGCTGAACGGTTCGCTCGCCAGCGTGTTCGGTCCGCTCGATCCGAGCCTCGGCCCCTCGCCGCTCACCGACATCTGGAATGTCACGATCGCGCAGATCGCGCCGATCCTGCCCTATCTGCTGCTGGTGCTGGTCCTGATCTTCCGCCCCATGGGCCTGTTGGGGACGCGTGAGACATGACGAATGCGCCCTCCCCATCCACCGCGGTGACCAAGCAAGAATCCGGCGGCGCCCTCGGCTTCTATGGCGTCTGGCTGCTCGCAGCCGCGGCACTGGTCGTGCTGCCGCTGGTGTTCTCCTCCGGCGGCTCGCTGACCTCGTTCAGCCTGATCGGCATCGCGATCATCTTCGCGCTGTCCTACAACATCCTGCTCGGCCAGACCGGCCTGTTGTCGTTCGGCCACGCCGTGCAATACGGCCTCGGCGGCTTCCTCGCCGTCCACGCCATGAACGCGGTCGCGAGCCACAACTGGCCGATCCCGCTGCCGGTGATTCCGCTGGTCGGCGGCATCGGCGGCATGGCCTTCGCGGTCGTGGTCGGCTGGGTCATGACCAAGCGCGCCGGCACGGTGTTCGCGATGATCTCGCTCGGCATCGGCGAGCTGGTCGCCTCGTCGTCGCTGATCCTGCGCAGCGTGTTCGGCGGCGAATCCGGCATCACCACCGACCGCACCTCGCTGATGCCGTTGTTCGGCTGGACCTTCGGGCCGCAGCTCCAGGTCTATTACCTGATCGCGTTCTGGGTGCTGGTCTCGGCGATCGCGATGTATGCGCTGACCCGGACGCCGCTCGGGCGGATCTGCAACGCGGTGCGCGACAATCCGGAGCGCGTCGAGTTCATCGGCTACGATCCGCATGTGGTGCGCTACCTCGCCTACATGTTCGCGGGCTTCTTCGCCGGCATCGCCGGTGGACTGACCGCGATCAATTTCGAGATCGCCAATTCCGCCTATCTCGGCGCGACGCAATCCGGCCTGGTGCTGTTCTCCGCCTTCATCGGCGGCACCGCCTATTTCTTCGGGCCGATCCTCGGCGCCATCCTGGTGACCTATCTGCAGCTCGGGCTGACCAGCGTCACCTCGGTCTGGCAGCTCTATTTCGGCATCATCTTCATCGGGATCGTGATGTTCGCGCCCGGCGGCATCGCCGGCATCCTGATGAAGCATCGTCCGCTGATCCGTGCCGGCACGCTTGGTACCGTAATCCCGTCCTATCTGGTCGCCGCGATCCCGACGCTGGCGTTTGCACTCGGCATCATCCTGACCATCGAGACCGTCGCGCGCTTCTCCGGCGGCGATCCGATCAACCTGCTCGGCATCCCGTTCGTCGCGAACGCGCCGACGACCTGGGTGACTGCTGCGGTGCTGCTCGTCGGCGGCTTCCTGGTGGCGCGCATCACCTGGAAGCGCGTCGCGGAGGCCTGGGATCGCGCCGCGACGGTGGCCCGTGATCGGGGGTATCTCGCATGACCGCTGCCATCCAAGTCAACGCCGTCGAAAAGAGCTTCGGCAATGTCCAGATCATCCGCGACCTCAACCTGAGCGTCGCCAAGGGCGAGCGTCACGCCATCATCGGCCCGAACGGCGCCGGCAAGTCGACGACGTTCAACCTGATCTCTGGCCACATCAAGCCGACCTCGGGCGAGATCCGCCTCAACGGTGAGGTGACCTCGGGGCTGCGGCCGTTCGAGATCAACCGGCGCGGCCTGTCACGCTCGTTCCAGGTGACCAACGTGTTCGCCCGCATGACGGTGTGGGAGAACGTCCGCTGCGCCGTGCTGTGGGCGACCGGCCACCGCTATGCATTCTGGAAGAACGTCGACGGTCTGCCCGAGGTCAAGCAGCGCACCGCGCAAATCCTCGACGACATCCATCTCAGCCATCGCCGCGACGTGCCGGCGGGCCTGTTGACGTACGCCGAGCAGCGCGAGCTCGAGATCGGCATCACGATCGCCGGCGGCGCCAGCGTCATCATGCTGGACGAGCCGACCGCCGGCATGAGCCATGCCGAGACCGATCGCGCCGTCGCGCTGATCCGCCGCCTCACTGAAGGCCGCACGCTGGTCATCGTCGAGCACGACATGAGCGTGGTGTTCGGCCTTGCCGACCGCATCTCGGTGCTGGTCTACGGCCACATCATCGCTTCCGGCACGCCGGAAGAAATCCGCGGCAACCCGAAGGTCAAGGAAGCCTATCTCGGCGAGGAGGTCGACTGATGCTCGAGGTCAGGAATCTTCACGCCTATTACGGCAAGAGCCACATCCTGCAAGGCGTCGATCTCGACATCGCCGCCGGCGAAGTGGTGAGCCTGCTCGGCCGCAACGGCGTCGGCCGCTCCACCACCGTCAAGGCGATCATGGGCGAGGTGCCGCCGCAGGGCACCATCCGCTTCAAGGGCAAGGACATCGCCGGCCTGCCGAGCCACAAGATCGCGCGCCTCGGGCTCGGCTATGTGCCGGAGCATCGTGACATCTTTCCGAGCCTGACCGTTCGCCAGAACCTGCTGCTCGGCATCAAGGACCCGCGCCGGCCCGGCAAGTGGCGGCTGCAGGAGATGCTCGACATGTTCCCCAACCTCGCCCGCCGCGCCGACACGCCGGCCGGCGTGCTGTCGGGCGGCGAGAAGCAAATGCTGACCACCTGCCGTACGCTGCTCGGCGATCCAGAGTTGATGATGATCGACGAGCCGACCGAAGGTCTGGCGCCGCTGATCGTGCAGCAGGTCGGCGAATTGATCGCGCGGATCGCCAAAGCCGGCGTCGCCATCCTGCTGGTCGAGCAGAAGCTCTCGATCGCGATGAAGATTTCGAACCGCGTCTACATCATGGGCCACGGCCGCGTCGTGTTCGAAGGCACGCCCGAGCAACTCAAGAACAACGCCGCGATCCGCGAGGAATGGCTCGAGGTGTGAGGCGGGGCAGCTTCGTCATTGCGAGCGAAGCGAAGCAATCC